>NZ_JBHSCH010000040.1:0-42720 GCF_042651065.1 Teichococcus aestuarii | reverse complement strand
ACCTCGCCGCGCGCCGCCGCCGCCGCCGCCGCCGCGCCGCTGGCGCGCCTCGCGGTGCTGAACCCGCCGCGCGCCAACGCGCAGGGAGGCGCCCGATGAACCGCATGCTGCTGCTGGGCGGCGTGGTGCTGGTGGGCATCGCCACCGCCGCCTCCTCGCTGTTCACCGTGCACCAGACCGAGCAGGTGCTGGTGACGCAGTTCGGCGAGCCGATCCGGGTGATCAACGACCCGGGCCTGCACGCCAAGATCCCCTTCATCCAGACGGTCATCAGCTTCGACCGCCGGCTGCTCGACTACGACGCGCCGGGCGAGGAGGTGATCCTGAGCGACCAGCGCCGGCTGATCGTGGACAGCTTCACCCGCTTCCGCATCACCGACCCGCTGCTGTTCTTCCAGACGGTGGGCGCGCAGGAGGCGGGCATCCGTGCCCGGCTCTCCTCGGTGGTGGTCTCGGCGCTGCGCCGCGTGCTCGGCAACGAGCCGCTGCTGGCCGTGCTCTCCTCCGACCGCGCGCGGATCATGACGGAGATCAACCGCCAGGTGAACGAGGAGGCCCGCCGCTTCGGCGTGGCGGTGGAGGATGTGCGCATCCGCCGCGCCGACCTGCCGGAGGAGAACACCCAGGCCATCCTCAGCCGGATGCAGTCGGAGCGCGAGCGCGTGGCGCGCGAGGCGCGCGCCGAGGGCGCCGAGGTGGCGGCGCGCGTCCGCGCCGGGGCCGACCGCGAGCGGACCGTGATCCTGGCCGAGAGCCAGGCGCAGGCCGACACGCTGCGCGGCCAGGGCGAGCAGGAGGCGATCCGCATCTTCGCCGATGCCTACCAGCGGGACCCGGAGTTCTTCGGCTTCTACCGCGCCATGCAGGCCTACCGGGAGGCCTTCTCCGAGGGCGAGACCCGGCTGGTGCTGACGCCGGATTCGGAGTTCTTCCGCTATTTCCGGCAGAGCCGCCCGGGCCTTCCGGTACCGGGCGTGCGCCCGACGCCAGGGGCCGAGGCGGAGCCGAACGGCGCCGCGGCCCAGGCCGCGCCGGCGCCCGCCAGCCCGGCGCCCGCCAGCCCGGCACCCGCCAGCCCGGCACCGGCCAACTGAACCGGATAGCGGCGTGACCGCCTTCCAGGTCCTGGCCGGCATGGCGGTGGTGCTGGCGCTGGAGGGGCTGCTCTACGCGGCCTTCCCCGGCGCCATGCGCCGCGCCCTGGCCACTCTCGCCCTGCAGCCGTCGGAGCGGCTTCGGCTGGTCGGGCTTGGCGTCGCCGTGGTGGCCGTGGTGGCGGCGACGCTGCTGGTACGCGCCTGAGGCGCGGGCCAATCTTTGTGACAGGAAGGCCCGCCCCGGTTGCAACCGCAGCCGGGGCGAAGCTTTTTGTAACAGCTTTTCCATCATGCTCGGGTCCGGCTGCCCTTCCGGCGCCGCCCGCGCCGCCCCATTCTCTCCCCCATGCCGGACCGATCCCCGTCCGGGTTCTGCTTGTCGCAAGCGAGGTTTGCCGATGCGTCTCGCCACCCTGATCCTGAGTGCCACGGTCGCCGCGGTGCCGCTCGCCCAGCCGTTGCGGGCCGTGGCCCAGCCGGCGACCGTCGCGCCCAACACCCCCGCGGCGCCGGGCCCCGTCGCCACCACCCCGGAGAGCTTCGCGCCGCTGGCGCGCAAGCTGCTGCCCTCGGTGGTCAACATCCAGACCAGCCAGACGCTGCAGGCGCGCGGCAACCGGCCGGATGCGCCGGAAATGCCGCAGGCCCCGCCGGGCAGCCCCTTCGAGGAGCTGTTCCGCGAGTTCTTCGAGCGCAACCGGCCGCCGGGCGCCCGCCCCGGCCAGCCGCCGCGCCGCCAGCAGAGCCAGGGCTCGGGCTTCATCGTCGACGCCTCCGGCATCATCGTGACGAACAACCACGTCATCGACGGTGCCGACGAGATCAACGTGGTGCTGCACGACAACACCACGCTGAAGGCCGAGCTGGTGGGCACCGACAGCCGCACCGACCTCGCCGTGCTGCAGGTGAAGACGGACAAGCCGCTGCCCGTGGTGCCCTTCGGCGATTCCGACACGGCCGAGGTGGGCGACTGGGTGCTGGCCATCGGCAACCCGCTCGGCTTCGGTGGCTCGGTCACCTCGGGCATCGTCTCGGCGCGCGGCCGCAACATCAATGCCGGCCCGTATGACGACTTCATCCAGACCGACGCCGCCATCAACCGCGGCAATTCGGGCGGCCCGCTGTTCAACGTGAAGGGCGAGGTGATCGGCATCAACACCGCCATCGTCTCGCCTTCCGGCGGCTCGATCGGCATCGGCTTCGCCATTCCCTCCAACCTGGCGCGCAACATCGTCGGGCAGCTGCGGGATGGCGGCCGGGTGCGGCGCGGCTGGCTGGGCGTGAACATCCAGCAGGTGACGGACGAGATCGCCGAGAGCCTGGCCCTGCCGGGCGGCGCGCGCGGCGCCCTGGTGGCGCGCGCCCAGGAGGACGGCCCCGCCGCCAAGGGCGGCATCCAGAACGGCGACGTCATCCTGAAGTTCAACGACCAGGATGTGCGCGAGATGCGGCAGCTGCCGCGCATCGTGGCCGAGACCAAGGTCGGCACCGAGGCGCCCGTGGTGGTGTGGCGCAACGGCAAGGAGGAGACGGTGCGCGTCACCGTGGCCGAGCTGCCGGCCGAGCAGCAGGCCGCCGCCAGCGCGGCGCCGCAGCAGGCCCGCCCGGGTGCCGCCGTGGAGCTGTCCGGCCTTGGCCTGAAGGTGGCGCCGGTCTCGCCCGAGACGCGGGAGCGCTTCAGCCTGCGCGAGGATGCGCGGGGCGTGGTGATCACCGAGGTCTCGCCCGGCAGCAGCGCCGCCGAGCGTGGCCTGACGGCGGGCGACATGATCCTGGAGGTGCAGCAGAACCGCGTCTCCACCCCGCAGGAGGTGCAGGAGCAGATCGCCCGGCTGCGCAAGCAGAACCGCCCGAGCGCGCTCATGCTGATCGAGAACGGGCAGGGCCAGCGCTTCGTGCCGCTGCGCCTGCAGCCCGAGCGCAGCGGCAACCCCGGCTGAGTCTGCTGCCGGACTGACAGAAAGAAGAAGGGGGTCCGGGGGAATTCATTCCCCCGGCCTTTCTTTTATATGCGTCCCTTTACGAGACGAATTCTCCCGCGCGATACCCCTGCGCGAAGAGGAGGGCGCGCAGATCCGCATGATCGACCCGAACCCGCGCCGCCGCGGCGACCACCGGCTTGGCCCGGTAGGCCACGCCGAGGCCGGCCGCGCCGAGCATGGCGAGGTCGTTGGCGCCATCCCCCACGGCGATGCTGGCCGAGAGCGGCAGCCCCAGCTCGGCGCAGAGGCGCTTGAGGGTGGCGAGCTTGGCGTCGCGGTCGAAGATGGGCTCGGCCACGGTGCCGGTCAGCGCCTCTCCGTCATCCTCCAGCACATTGGCGTGGTGGCTGGTGAAGCCGGCCTGGGCCGCCACCCGCCCGGTGAACCAGGTGAAGCCGCCAGAGGCGAGGGCGCAATGCGCGCCATGCGCCACCATGGTGCCGACCAGCTCCGTGGCGCCCGGCATCAGCCGGGTCTCGGCCCAGGTGGCCTCCAGCGCCGAGAGGGAGAGGCCCTTCAGCATCGCCACCCGCTCGCGCAGCGCGGCGGAGAAGTCGATCTCGCCATTCATGCTGCGGCGGGTGATCTCGGCCACGCGCTCCTTCAGCCCGGCATAGGCGGCCAGCTCGTCCAGCGTCTCGCTGGTGACGATGGTGCTGTCCATGTCGGCGATCAGCAGGCGCTTGCGCCGGCCCTCGGCGGGCTGGGCGATGCAGTCCACCGCCGCGCCCTCCAGCGCGGCGCGGGCGGCGGCATCCGCCTGCTCCGGCGCGAGGCCGGCGAAGGGCAGGTCGAGCGCCTCGCCCTCGGCCAGCCATTCGGGGGTGGCGGCGTCGGCGCCGATATCGATGAGCGCGGAACGGATCCGCGCGGCGAGGGGCGCCTGCAGTTGGCCTGCGGGCGCGATCAGGGTGAGCACATGCTGCATGGGGGGCGGACCATGCCCGTTGGCCGATGACGGATCAACCTCCGGCGCGTGAACCTCTGGAGCATGGCCCGCGGGCGCTGCTGGTGGCTGGCCCCACCGCCAGCGGCAAGTCGGCCCTGGCGCTGGGACTGGCCGCGCGGCTTGGCGGCGTGGTGATCAACACCGACAGCATGCAGGTCTATGCAGGGCTCGCGGTGCTGACGGCGCAGCCCTCGGCGGCGGAACAGGCGGAGGCGCCGCACCGCCTCTATGGCGAGCGCGACCCGGCCGAGGCCGCGAGCGTGGCCTGGTGGCGGGAGCGGGCGCTGGCGGAGATGGCCGCGGCCCATGCGGCGGGGCGCCTGCCCATCCTGTGCGGCGGCACGGGGATGTATTTCCGCGCCCTGGCCGAGGGGCTGGTGGAGATCCCGCCCATCCCCGAGGCGGCACGGGAGGAGGCGCGCGGCCTGCTGGCGGCGGAAGGGCCGGCGGCGCTGCATGCCCGCCTCGCCGCGGTCGATCCCGGCACCGCCGCCCGGCTGCGCCCGACCGACAGCCAGCGCCTGGCCCGTGCCTTCGAGGTGTGGCGCGGCACCGGGCGCGGCCTCTCGGCCTGGCTGCCGGAAGGCGGCGCTGGCCCGGCGCGGCGGCCGGACGGCACGCCCTGGCGCCTCGCCGCGCTGCGGCTGGACCAGGTGCGCGAGGCGCTGCGCGAGGCGACCGCCCTGCGCTGGGAGGCGATGCTGCGCGCGGGCGCGGTGGAGGAGGTGCGCGCCCTGCTGGCGCGCGGCCTCGACCCCGCCCTGCCGGCGATGCGCGCGCATGGCGTGCCGGAACTGGCCGCCATGCTGGCCGGGCGCTGGGACCGGGCGGAGGCGGGGCGGCGCGCCTGCCTCGCCATCGGCCAGTACACCAAGCGCCAGGCCACCTGGTTCCGCCACCAGACGCTGGCGGCCCCGAGCGAGACGCATACGATCCATGCGCGTGTCACGCATCTAAAGCAATTTTCGGAAAGAGAATTGGGGGAAATTTTCGCGTTTGTTTGTTCGCGCGTTGACGCGGGGCAGCAGGGCGCGTAGATCGGGGGCCCGGGCGGAGAACGCGCCCGGCAAACAGCCACAGGAAAGCCAGAAGCATCATGTCTTCCGCCATCCTTCCCGCCGCATCCGACACCCAGTCCCTGACGGGTGCCGAGATCGTCCTGCGCGCGCTGAAGGAGCAGGGCGTAGAGGTCATCTTCGGCTATCCGGGCGGCGCCGTCCTGCCCATCTACGACGCCATCTTCCAGCAGAACGCCATCCGCCACATCCTGGTGCGGCACGAGCAGGCGGCGGTGCACGCGGCGGAAGGCTATGCCCGCTCCACCGGCAAGGTGGGCTGCGTGCTGGTCACTTCCGGCCCCGGCGCCACCAACGCCGTGACCGGGCTGGTGGACGCGCTGCTCGACAGCATCCCCATCGTCTGCCTGACCGGGCAGGTGCCGACCCACCTGATCGGCAACGACGCCTTCCAGGAGGCGGACACCACCGGCATCACCCGCCCCGCCACCAAGCACAACTACCTGGTCAAGCAGATCGACAAGCTGGCCGAGACGGTGCACGACGCCTTCTACGTGGCGCGCTCCGGCCGCCCCGGCCCGGTGGTGATCGACCTGCCGAAGGACATCCTGATCGGCAAGGGCCCCTACAAGCCGGCGCCTCAGGTGGAGCACCGCTCCTACCGCCCGCAGACCGAGCCGGACGCGGCGCAGATCGCCAAGGCCGTGGCCATGCTCAAGGGCGCCAAGCGCCCGGTGGTCTATGCCGGCGGCGGCGTGATCAATGCCGGGCCGGAAGCCTCCGAGCTGCTGACGAAGTTCGTGCGGATGGCGGGCATGCCCTGCACCAACACGCTGATGAGCCTGGGCTGCTACCCGGCGAGCGACCCGCAGTTCCTGGGCATGCTGGGCATGCACGGCACCTACGAGGCGAACCTCGCCATGCACGGGTGCGACGTGATGTTCAACATCGGCGCCCGCTTCGATGACCGCGTGACCGGGCGGCTCAACGCCTTCGCGCCGAACTCGCTGAAGATCCACGCCGACATCGACCCCTCCTCGATCAACAAGAACGTCAAGGTCGAGGTGCCGGTCGTGGGCGACGCGGCCTCCGTGCTGCGCGCGCTGATCGCCGCCTGGGAGGCGGATGGCGCGGCGCAGGACCGCGAGGCGCTGGCCGGCTGGTGGCGCCAGATCGACGAGTGGCGCGGCCGCAACTGCCTGCACTACGTGCAGGAGAGCCGCATCATCAAGCCGCAGCACGCGGTGAAGCGCCTCTACGAGCTGACGCAGCAGAGCGGCAAGGAGACCTTCATCTCCACCGAGGTCGGCCAGCACCAGATGTGGGCCGCCCAGTATTTCGGCTTCGAGAAGCCGAACCGCTGGATGACCTCGGGCGGGCTCGGCACCATGGGCTACGGCCTGCCGGCGGCGATGGGCGTGCAGGTGGCGCACCCGGACGCGCTGGTGATCGACATCGCCGGCGAGGCCTCGATCCTGATGAACATCCAAGAGATGTCGACGCTGGCGCAGTACCGCCTGCCGGTGAAGGTGTTCATCCTGAACAACCAGTACATGGGCATGGTGCGGCAGTGGCAGGAGCTGCTGCATGGCGGCCGCTATTCCGAGAGCTACTCCGAGGCGCTGCCCGATTTCGTCAGGCTGGCCGAGAGCTTCCACGGCGTGGGCCTGCGCGCCGAGAGCACGGACGACCTGGACGGGGTGATCCGCGAGATGATCGCCATCGACCGCCCGGTGATCGCCGACATCGCGGTGGACCAGAAGGAAAACGTCTTCCCGATGATCCCCTCGGGCGCCGCGCACAACGAGATGCTGCTGGCCTCGAACCAGATCAGCGGCGGCGCCGGGGTGACGGATGAGGGGACGGCGCTCGTCTGAGCGCCGGCACCCGCCCGAAACTTCCGCCTCCTCATCCCGACCGATCCTTCCCAGGACAGACCATGCCTGACCCATCCGACATGACGCACCGCGCCGCGACCATCGCGGTGCTGGTGGAGAACGAGGCCGGCGTGCTGGCCCGCGTCATCGGCCTGTTTTCCGGCCGCGGCTACAACATCGACAGCCTGACCGTGGCGCCGGTGGACGCGGAGGGGCGGCTCTCCCGCATCACCGTCGTCACCTCCGGCACGGAGATGGTGATCGAGCAGATCAAGGCGCAGCTCGACCGGCTGGTGCCCGTCCACAAGGTGGCCGACCTGACGCTGGAGGGGCCGCACCTCAACCGCGAGCTGGCGCTGATCAAGGTGGTGGGCAGCGGCTCCGCCCGGCAGGAGGCGCTGCGCCTGGCGGACGCCTTCCGCGCCCGCGTGGTGGACGCCACCACCGAGAGCTTCGTCTTCGAGATGACGGGCAATGCCGAGAAGCTGGATGCCTTCATCAACCTGATGCGGCCGATCGGGCTCGCCGAGGTCAGCCGCACCGGCGCGGTGGCCATCGCGCGGGGCACCGCCAGCCTGACCGTCTGAGCGCGGCCGGGGGGCTCCCCCGGACGAGGATGCGCGGCGGGGCAGGGGGCCCGGCCGTGGAGTGAGTGAACCTTTCGGGGGAGTGCGCCAGAGATGCGCGTGTATTACGACCGTGATGCGGATGTGAACCTGATCAAGGCCAAGAAGGTCGCGGTCATCGGCTTTGGCAGCCAGGGCCACGCCCATGCGCTGAACATGCGCGATTCCGGCGTGGCCGAGGTGGCCATCGGCCTGCGCCCCGGCCCCTCCGCGAAGAAGGCCGAGGCCGCCGGCTTCAAGGTGCTCTCGCCCGCCGAGGCGGCGAAGTGGGCCGACGTGGTGATGGTGCTGACCCCCGACGAGGGCCAGGGCGACCTCTACCGCGACCACCTGCACGCCAACATGAAGGAAGGCGCCGCGCTGGCCTTCGCGCACGGGCTGAACGTGCACTTCAACCTGATCGAGCCGCGCCCCGACATCGACGTGTTCATGATCGCGCCGAAGGGCCCCGGCCACACGGTGCGCGGCGAGTACCAGAAGGGCGGCGGCGTGCCCTGCCTGGTGGCGGTGCACCAGAACCCCTCGGGCAACGCGCTGGAGATCGCGCTCTCCTACGCCTCCGCCGTCGGCGGCGGCCGCTCGGGCATCATCGAGACGACCTTCAAGGAAGAGTGCGAGACCGACCTGTTCGGCGAGCAGGTCGTGCTCTGCGGCGGCCTGGTCGAGCTGATCAAGGCGGGCTTCGAGACGCTGGTGGAAGCCGGCTACGCCCCCGAGATGGCCTATTTCGAGTGCCTGCACGAGGTGAAGCTGATCGTCGACCTCATCTATGAGGGCGGCATCGCCAACATGAACTACTCGATCTCCAACACCGCCGAGTATGGCGAGTACGTGACCGGCCCGCGCATCATCACCGCCGAGACCAAGGCCGAGATGAAGCGCGTGCTGAACGACATCCAGTCGGGCAAGTTCACCCGCGACTGGATGCTGGAGAACAAGGTCAACCAGGCGAGCTTCAAGGCCACCCGCCGCCGCCTGGCCGAGCACCCGATCGAGGAGGTCGGCACCAAGCTGCGCTCCATGATGCCCTGGATCACCAAGGGCGCGCTGGTCGACAAGGCCAAGAACTGAACCGGGACGGGGCGCTTCGGCGCCCCTTTTCGTGTCTGCGGCTCATGGCGGCGTGTCCCGCCCGGCAACCGCGGGCGGCGCGGCCCGTTCCTGCCTCGCCCGGATGGATGGCACCGGGCGGCAAGGAACAGTGGCATGCGGCTTTTCAACTGCGAGGTCTGCGGGCAGCTCCTCTACTTCGAGAACACCCGCTGTGAATCCTGCGGCGCCACGCTGGGCTATGTGCCCGGCGTGAACCGCCTCTCCGCGCTTGACCCGGCGGAGCCCGAGGGCGGCGTGGTGCAGGCCGCCGACGGCGCCGCCTCGGCCCAGCAGGCCGCCGGGCAGGCGGCGGACGGCCCGGCGGAGAACGCGCAGGCCGAGACCTCCTCCCAGGCGGTGGGCCAGCTCTGGCGGCCGCGCGCCGATGCCGCCCGCCTGCACCGCTTCTGCGACAATGCCGCGCACGATGCCTGCAACTGGCTGGTGCCGGAGGACAGCGCGGACACCTTCTGCCTCGCCTGCCGTCACAACCGGACCATCCCCGACCTCTCCAACCCCGCGCACGCGGCGCAGTGGCGCCGGATCGAGACGGCCAAGCGCCGCGCCATGTACAGCTTCCTGCGCCTCGGCCTGCCGATGAGGACCCGGCAGGAGGACCCCGAGGAGGGCCTGGCCTTCGACTTCCTGGCCGATCCGCCGGCGGAGCAGGGGCCCATGGTGATGACCGGGCATGACAACGGCCTGATCACCCTGGCGCTGGCCGAGGCGGACGATGCCGAGCGCGTCCGGCGCCGCACCAGCATGGGCGAGCCCTACCGCACCCTGCTCGGCCATTTCCGCCACGAATCCGGCCATTACTTCTGGGACCGGCTGGTGCGCGACGGCGGCCGGCTGGAGGAGTGCCGCGCCGTGTTCGGCGACGACAGCCAGGATTACGGCGCCGCGCTGCAACGCCACTACAATGAGGGCCCACCCGAGGACTGGCAGGAGAACTTCGTCTCCACCTACGCCACCGCCCACCCCTGGGAGGATTTCGCCGAGACCTGGGCGCACTACCTGCACATCATCGACACGCTGGAGATGGCACGTGCCTTCGGCATCGGCATCGACCCGCGCGCCGACCGCACCGGCGAGATGAGCGCCGAGGTGGATTTCGACCCCTACAGGGCCACCGACATCCAGCCCGTGATGGAAGCCTGGGTGCCGCTGACGGCGGCGGTGAACAGCCTCAACCGCTGCATGGGCGCGGCCGACCTCTACCCCTTCGTGCTGTCGCCGGCGGTGGTGCGGAAGCTGGGCTTCATCCAGTCCCTCGTACACGGGGAGGTGGCGGCCTCCGGCGCGGGCTGAGCAGGGCGCCGAAGGATGGTTCCCACCAGGGCTGTTCCGCTCTAGAGCTTGAGCGGAACAGCCCGGCAGGGAGAATCGTGGCGTGGGGAAGTTGCGCATGGCGGCGCTGGGCCTGCTTCTGGGGTTGGGCCTTCTGGAGTTGGGCGCCTGCGCCACCTCCCCGGCCCTCACGCCCGAACAGCAGCGCGAGCTGGCCAGCTGGAGCGGCGAGGTCAGCCGGAAGATCCAGAGCAAGCGCTATTTCCCGCACGATCCCACCCAGGCGAGGCCCATGACATCCGGCACGGTAAGGGTGCGCTTCACCGTGGCCGAGAATGGCGGGATCTACACGCCGCAGATTGTCAGCTCCTCCCGCGAGCCCCTGTTCGACGCCGCCGCGCTCGCCATCGTGCTGTCGTCTGCGCCGCTTCCGCCGCCGCCGGCGGCGCTGGTGGCGCGGGGTGAGCCGATCTCGCTCCAGGTGCCCATCACCTTCATCCCGCCGGATGCGCCTCGCCCCAGGCTGTGACTCGTCCCGCAGCGGCCGGTTGACGCGCCGCGCGCGGCGCCGCCAAGCTTCCTTCCCATGACGATCCTCGCCCCAGAAAGCGGCTACCCCCGCGATTTCGCCGGCTACGGCCCCAACCCGCCCGACCCGCAATGGCCGGGCGGCGCGAAGCTCGCCCTCTCCTTCGTGCTGAACTACGAGGAGGGCGGCGAGAACAGCGTGCTGAACGGCGATGCCGGCAGCGAGATCTACCTGAACGAGACGCCGGGCGGGAACCCGGTGCTCGGGATGCGCGACATCGGCAAGGAGAGCCAGTTCGACTACGGCGCCCGTGCCGGCGTCTGGCGCGTGCTGCGGATGTTCGCCGAGCGCGGGCTGAAGCTGACGGTCTATGGCGTCGGCCGTGCGCTGGAGCTGAACCCGGCGGTGGGCCGCGCCTTCGCCGAGGCGGGGCACGAGGTGGCCAGCCATGGCTGGCGCTGGATCAACTACCAGGAGGTGGACGAGGCCACCGAGCGGCGGCACATCGCGCAATGCGTCGAGACCATCGCCCGCACGGTGGGGAAGCCGCCCGTGGGCTGGTACACGGGCCGCATCAGCGAGCGGACGCGCCGCCTCGTCGCCGAGCATGGCGGCTTCCTCTACGACAGCGACGCCTATGACGACGACCTGCCCTACTACGTCACCGCCGCCGGCCGGCCGCTGCTGGTCCTCCCCTACACGCTCGACAACAACGACATGAAGTTCGCGGTGCCGCCCGGCTTCACCGCGAATGACGGCTTCACCCAGCACCTGACGGACGCCTTCGACTTCCTCCGCCGGGAAGGGGAGACGGCGCCGAAGATGATGAGCGTCGGCCTGCATTGCCGGCTGGTGGGCCGGCCGGGGCGCGCCGCCGCCCTGGCGCGCTTCCTCGACCATGTCGTGGCGCAGCGCGACGTCTGGGTGGCGACGCGCGAGGAGATCGCGCGGCACTGGCTGAGGGTGCATCCGCCCCGGGGCTGAGGCGGGCGGCGCCATGGGGCGGCGACGGCCATGCGGGGCCGGTCGCCGCGTTTACCGGCGTTTCAGGAGAGTTTGCCACAAGGGGAATGACCTGGAGGCAACATGCCCGTCTTTCCCCTTTCCATGACCGTCGGCCGCAGGCTCGCCCTGGCGGCATTGGTGCCGGTCCTGCTGCTCGGCCTGATGGTGGGCGGCGTCTGGCGGAGCCTCGACACCATCCGGCTCGAGAGCGAAGCGGAGCTGGTGGCCGACGAGGTGGAGATGCAGCTCCACCTGACCGGCACAGCCATCCAGGCGGCGCGGGTGCAGCTGCGGGATGTCGTCAACGCGCAGAACCTCCAGGCGCTGGAAGCCGCCCGGAGCCAGGGCGCGCAGGAGATGGAGCGCGCCCGCGGCCATGTGCAGGAAGCCCAGCGCCAGGCGGCGGGCGGCCGGGTCAGGCAGACGCTGGACGCGGCGCTGGCCCTGTTCGGCGAATACGCCCAGGTGCGCGACGCCGTGACCGAGCGGCGCCGCGCGGTGCTGGAGACGCGCGACCGCCTCTCCGCCCTCGGCCGCGAATACGAGCGGCTGTTCGAGGTGGTGATGGGCAGCATCGAGTTCTCGCAGCCTGCGGCGCAGCGGGAGGAGACGCGCGGCAGCCTGCTCACCCTGCACCGCGCCATCACCGAGATCCGCCTCGGCCTGCAGGACTACATGCTGTCGGGCGAGGCCACGCAGATGCGCCGCGTGCGCAGCGCCATCCAGCAGTCGCGCGTCTATCTCCGCGGCGCCGCGCGGCTTGCCGCCGGCGACGCCGCGCTGCGCGACTGGATCGACCAGGCGAGGCAGGTCGGCGATGCCGGCGGTGCCATCCTGGAGGCGCTGGAGCAGATCGACCGGCTGCGCCAGGATGGGGTGGTCGCCAACCGCGAGCGACTGGAGAAGGCGCTGGACGATGCCGGCGCGCAGGTGGCCAGCGCCAGCGAGGAAGGCCGCCTGCGGCTGGAGGCGGCGATGGAGAATGCCCGCCACACGATGTTGATCCTGGGGCTGACGGCGGCGCTGCTGCTGCTGCTGCTCGGGCTGATCAACGCCCGCGCCATCGGCACTCCCCTGCGCCGTCTGGCGGCGGCGATGGCGGCGCTGGCAGCGGGCCAGACGACGGCCGGCGTTCCGGGCCTCGGGCGGCGCGACGAGATCGGCACCATCGCCCAGGCCATGCAGGCGCTGCAGGCGACGGTCGGCCGTGCCTTCGCGCAGAGCCAGATGCTGGAGCAGCTGCCGCTCGGCGTCATGACCGCCGATCCGAAGGACGGGTTCCGCATCACCTATCTGAACGAGGCGAGCCGCGAGGGGCTGCGGCCGCTGCAGCACGCGTTGCCATGCCGGGTGGAGGAACTCGCGGGGCAGAGCGTCGATCTGTTCCATCCGCCGGCGCAGCGCCAGCGTATCCGCGACATCCTGGCCGACCCGGCGCGCCTGCCCTACGCCGCCAAAATCCGCCTGGGCGACGAGGTGCTGGCGCTTCGCGTCACCGCCATCCGCGATGCGCAGGGCGGCTATGTGGGGCCGATGCTGAGCTGGTCGCTGATCACCGCGCAATCCCGCCTCGCCGCCGGCTTCGAGGCGGAGGTGGGGGCGGTGGTGAACGCCGTCGCCCGCTCGGCCGGCGCCCTGCAGGAGGCGGCGCGCGGCATGAGCGCCAGCGCCACCCGCTCCGGCCAGGAGGCGGGCGCGGTGGCGGCGGAGGGGGAGCGCGCCGGGGCCAGCGTGCAGGCGGTGGCCGCCAGCGCGGAGCAGCTCGCCGCCAGCGTGGCGGAGGTGACGCGGCAGGTGCAGAGCGGCGCCGGCGTGGCGCAGGAGGCAGCGGGCGAGACCCGCCGCGCCGATGTCACCATCCAGGCCCTGTCGGAGGCGGCGGGCCGCATCGGCGACGTGGTGCAGCTGATCCAGGACATCGCCGGGCAGACCAACCTGCTGGCGCTGAACGCCACGATCGAGGCGGCGCGGGCGGGGGAGGCCGGCAAGGGCTTCGCCGTCGTCGCCTCCGAGGTGAAGAACCTCGCCGGGCAGACCGCCCGCGCCACCGAGGAGATTGGCCAGCAGATCCAGGCCATCCAGGGCAGCACCGCCGAGGCGGTGGTCGTGCTGCGCGGCATCGGCGCCACGGTGGAGCGGATGAACGAGGTCACCTCCGCCATCGCCGCCGCGGTGGAGCAGCAGGCGGCGGCCACGCAGGAGATCGCCCGCAGCGCCGCGCAGGTATCGGACAGCGCCGGCGCCGTCAGCCGCCGCATCGCCGATGTGAGCAGCGCGGCGGAGGAGACGCGCCACGCGGCGGGCAGCGTGCTGGACTCCGCCGCCGAGCTGAGCGGGCAGGCCGTGGCGCTGCGGCAGAAATCGGATGCCTTCCTGCAGGCCGTGCAGGCGGCGTGACCGCGCGAGGGACAGGGGCGGATTCAGGGGAAGAAAGCGCTTGCGGCGGGGCGCGGGCCTGCTATCGTCTCTTCCATGAACGCCGCCGCGCGCATCCACGGCCTGACGAACGGTTCCGCCGCCGTCGCCGCGCGCGCCCTTTCCGGCCTCCTTCTCCTTCGACTTAGCCGCCCCTGGGCGTGACGCCCGGCTGACTGGCCGGCATCGCTCAGGGGGACCCCTGGGTGCCTCGCGCGCCCATGCCTGCCCGGCTCGAGTCAAGCAACGAAGGAACGCCCCATGGCCATCAACCACCCCAGCTTCGGCACCATCGACGACAAGCGCGTCATCGTCTTCGACACCACGCTGCGCGATGGCGAGCAGTCCCCCGGCTTCTCCATGAACCTGGAGGAGAAGCTGCGCATGGCCGAGGCCCTGGCCGAGCTGGGCATCGATGTCATGGAGGCGGGCTTCCCCATCGCCAGCCAGGGCGATTTCGAGAGCGTCCAGTCCATCGCGCAGCGCTTCGCCAAGGACGGTCCCGTCGTGTGCGGCCTGTCGCGCTCCGCGCCGGGCGACATCCTGCGCGCCGTCGAGGCGGTGAAGCCCGCTGCCCGCCAGCGCATCCACACCTTCCTCTCCACCTCCGACCTGCACATGCGCGTCAAGCTGCGGATGAGCCGCGAGGAAGTGCTGGAGGCCATCACCAAATCCGTCTCGCTGGCGCGCAACCACGTGGCGGATGTCGAATGGTCGGCCGAGGATGGCAGCCGCACGGACCCCGACTTCCTGTGCCGCTGCGTCGAGGCCGCCATCAAGGCCGGCGCCACCACCATCAACGTGCCGGACACGGTGGGCTATGCCATCCCGGCCGACCTCACGCGCATCTTCACCATGCTGCGCGAGCGGGTGCCGGGCGCCGATGGCGTGATCTTCTCCGCCCACAACCATGACGATCTGGGCTTGGCGGTGGCCAACACCCTGGCCTGCCTGGAGGCCGGCGCGCGGCAGGTGGAGGCCACGATCAACGGCATCGGCGAGCGGGCGGGCAATGCCAGCCTGGAGGAGGTGGCGATGGCGCTGCGCACCCGCGCCGACGCCATGCCCTACACCACCGGCATCGTCACGCAGAACATCCTCAAGACCAGCCGCCTGCTGGCCACCATCACCGGCTTCGACGTGCAGCCGAACAAGGCCATCGTCGGCCGCAACGCCTTCGCGCATGAGAGCGGCATCCACCAGGATGGCGTGCTGAAGGACAAGACCACCTACGAGATCATGACGCCGGAGAGCGTCGGCTGGGCCACCAACGCGCTGGTGATGGGCAAGCATTCCGGCCGCGCCGCCTTCCGCGACAAGCTGGCGAGCCTGGGCTACACGCTGGGCGACAACCAGCTGAACGACGCCTTCCGCCGCTTCAAGGACCTGGCCGACCGCAAGAAGAGCGTGTTCGACGAGGACATCGTCGCCCTGGTCGATGACGAGGTGGTGCGCGGCCATGACCGGCTGAAGCTGCTGGCGCTGACGGTGGCCACCGGCATGGGCACCCGCCCCACCGCCTCGCTGGCGGTGGAGATCGACGGCGAGAAGGTGGAGGCCGTGGCCGGCGGCGATGGCGCGGTGGATGCCACCTTCAACGCGCTGCAGCAGGTGGTGCCGCACAAGGCGACGCTGAAGCTCTATGCCGTGCAGTCCGTCACCGGCGGCACCGACGCGCAGGCGCGCGTGACGGTACGGCTGGAGGAAGAAGGCAAGCTGGTGGACGGCCAGGGCGCCGACACGGACACCATCATCGCATCTGCCCGCGCCTATGTGCATGCGCTGAACAAGCTGCTCTCCAAGCGCGCCCGCACCGCGCCGCCCGAGATGATGCGCACCGCCTGACCTGATGGCGGGGTCCGGGGGGATACTATCCCCCCGGCGGGGGCCGGGGGGCGGCGCCCCCTGACTCTTTTTCTAATGGCCCAACACCGCCTCGAACTGCTCCACCGCCCACTCCACCTCGCCGCGCGTGATGACGAGGGGCGGCGCGATGCGGATGGTGTGGTCGTGCGTGTCCTTGGCCAGGATGCCGCGCTCGCGCAGTGCCTCGCAGTAGCGCCGGGCGCCGCCGGCCTGGGGGTGCAGCTCCACCGCCAGCATCAGCCCCCGCCCGCGCACCGCGCGGATGAGGCCACCGCCGATGCCCTCCAGCCCGGCGCGGAAATGCGCCCCCTGGGCGGCGGCGTTGCCCACCATGCCTTCCTCCATCAGCACGCGCAGCGCCATGCGCGCCACGGCGCAGGCCAGCGGGTTGCCGCCGAAGGTGGAGCCGTGCTGCCCGGGGCGCAGCACGCCCAGCACGTCGGAGTTCGAGAGCACGGCCGAAACCGGGTAGAAACCACCCGAGAGCGCCTTGCCCACCAGCGTCACATCCGCCTCGATGCCCTCATGCTCCTCCGCCAGCAGGCGCCCGGTGCGGCCGAGGCCGGTCTGGATCTCGTCCAGCACCAGCACGACATCGTGCCGCGTGCAGAGCTCCCGCACCCGGCGGAAATAGCCGGGGGGCGGGATGATGACGCCGGCCTCGCCCTGGATCGGCTCGGCCAGCACCGCCACGGTGTGCGGCGTGATGGCCGCCTCCAGCGCCGCCGCGTCGCCGAAGGGCACCACGCGGAAGCCGGGGGCGAAGGGGCCGAACTGGCCGCGTGCCTCCGGGTCGGTCGAGAAGCCGACGATGCCGAGGGTGCGGCCGTGGAAGTTCCCGTCGCAGACGATGATCTCGGCGCGGCCCTCCGGCACGCCCTTCACCGCATAGCCCCATTTGCGGACGCATTTCAGCGCCGTCTCCACCGCCTCGGCACCGCTGTTCATCGGCAGCACCTTGTGCGCGCCGGTGAGCGCCGCGATCTCCTCGTAGAACAGCGCGAGCTGGTCGTTGCGGAAGGCGCGGGAGGTGAGGGTGAGGCGCCCCGCCTGCTCGACCATGGCGGCCAGGATGCGCGGGTGGCAATGCCCCTGGTTCACCGCCGAATAGGCGGAGAGGCAGTCGAGGTAGCGCCGCCCCTCGACATCCCACACCCAGACGCCCTGGCCGCGCGTCAGCACGACGTCGAGCGGCTTGTAGTTCTGCGCGCCGAGTTCCTGCTCGGTGCGGATCAGGCCGGGAAGCACGGACATGACGGGCTCTCCTCCATGCAGGGTTCAGGCGGCGTCGCGCAGGGCGGGGGTGGCCAGCAGCGGCGCGACGAGGGCGACGGCCCGGCGGGCGCTGGCGCCCGAGGGATCGAGGCGCGGGTTCAGCTCGACCAGGTCGAGGGCGCGGAGCAGGCCGCTCCCGCGCACCAGGGCCAGCGCCGCCGCCAGCGCCTCCTGCGAGAGGCCGCCCGGCACGGGGGTGCCGGTGCCGGGCATCAGCGTGGGGTCGAGCACGTCCACATCCAGGCTGACATGCAGCCAGCCCCCCGCCGCCACGGCCTCCTCCAGGAAGCGGCGCAGCGGGGCCAGGCCTTCCGCGCGCAACCGGTCCATGCCGAGCACGGCGGCACCGCGCGCCCGCAGCAGCCGGGCCTCGCCAGGGTCGAGGTCGCGCACCCCCAGCAGGGCAAGGCGGGAAGGCGCCACGGGCGGCGGCGCTGGCGCGCCCCACAGATCGCCAAGGCCGGGCTCGCCGCAGAGGGCGGCCAGCGCCATGCCGTGCACATTGCCGCTGGGCGAGGTGGCGGGGGTGTTGAAATCCCCATGCGCGTCCATCCAGAGCAGGTAGAGGGGCCGGCCCGCCGCGGCGGCGGCTGTGGCGCTGGCGGCCACCGAGCCCATGGGCAGGCTGTGGTCGCCGCCCAGCAGCAGCGGCCGGCGGCCGCTGGCGAGGATGGCTGCGGCCTCGGCGCGGATGGCGCGCACCCAGGCGGCGATGCGGGGCAGGTGGTGCGCCGGGCCCTCGGGCCGCAGTCGGGCCAGGGCAGAGGGGGCCAGGGCAGCGGGGACCAGGGCAGCCGGGGGCAGGGGGGTGGGGGCGGGGAGGTCTCCCCGGTCCTCGGCGGCGGTGCCGAGGGCTTCCAGCAGGCCGGCGGCGCGCAGCGCGGCAGGACCCTCAGCGGCACCGCGCCGGCCGGCGCCCCAATCCGCCGCCGCGCCGAACACCACCCAGCCTTGCCCGCCCATTGTCATGCCTTCGCCTCCGCCAGCAGCCCCGAGCGGGGCCGTGGCGGGCAGTCTGGGGACGAGGGCGGCTCAGCAAGAAGCCGGAGAAATGCGCAGAAGGGCGGGTTGATTGCGCAGAATGGCGGGCCACTTCGCGCAAACCGTCAGCCCTTGCGGCGGGCTAGCAGCAGGTTGCTCTCGGTATTGGCCACGCCCTCGATGTGCCGGATCTGCCGGAGCAGCGCGTCGAAGGCCTCGAGGCTTTCCGTCTCCACCTCCAGCACCAGGTCCCAGCGGCCATTGGTGGCGTGGACCGCCACCACCTGGGGAAGGCCCTGAAGGCGGCGTGTCACCCGGTCGGTGGCGTTGCCCTCGATCTCGACCAGGGTGATGGCGCGCACCGGCGCCCGCTCCGCCTCGTGCCGCAGCACGATGGTGAAGCCCTGGATGACGCCGCGCTCCAGCAGCCGGTCGATGCGCGCCTTCACCGTGGCGCGGGAGAGGCCGGTGGCGGCGGCGAGGCTGGTGAGCGGCTGCCGCGCATCGGCGCGCAGCAGGGCGATCAGGGAGCGGTCCGCCGCGTCGAGGGGCGGGATCATGCGCGCTGCACCGCAGGCTTCGGTGTGCCGGGGCAGGAGTTGGCAGATGGCATGGCGTGCTGGCCGGTGTCCCGGCTCCTCCTCTCCCGCAGGGGCCGCACGGTGCGGCCAGGCTGGCAGGGAAGGGATAGCCGCAGGCGGGCCGGTGGCGCCACGCCCCGGGGTGCGGCGACCGCAGGGGAAGAACGCGAAAGGCCGCGGCTCCTCGTGGTGCCGCGGCGTTCCGTCATGTCACTTGCCCGGCGCTCCGGTACGGCGCGGCCCCGGGGGCCGCTGGAAGCCGCTCAGCGCCAGAAACAGCTTGGCGCCAGAAACAGCTTAGCGCCAGACGGGGCGGCCGAGATTGACCTGGTCGCCGCGGGTCAGGGCACCGCCCGCCGCACCGGCGGCGCCGCCCAGCAGGGCACCGGTCCCGGCACTGCCGGTGAGGGAGCCCACCGCCGCGCCGGCGCCCGCGCCCAGCAGGCCGCCCGAGGCGGCACGGTCACCGGTCGAGTAGCCGCACGCGCCGAGGCCGATGCTGGCGAGGGCCAGCAGAGCGAGAGAGGACTTCCTCATGATCGTGCTCCTTGAAGGGTTCAGAGAGTCATGCGCCTGCAACGGGGCAGGGGGCGGAAGGTTGCCGCTTCGTCATCCGGAATGACGCTTGAGCGGGGCGGCGGGGGGCGGTAATCCACGGCGCCTCTCCGCGACGGATTGCCGCCGAGCGGATGCCCGCTGTCTGTCCCCCTCGGAAGGTATCCCTGGATGTTCTCCCGCTTGTTCGGCTTCCTGTCGGCCGACATGGCCATCGATCTCGGCACGGCGAACACGCTGGTCTACGTCAAGGGCCGGGGCATCGTGCTGAACGAGCCCTCCGTCGTGGCCATCGCGGACATCCGCGGCCGCAAGCAGGTGCTGGCGGTGGGCGAGGAGGCCAAGATGATGCTGGGCCGCACCCCCGGCAACATCGCCGCCATCCGGCCGCTGCGCGACGGCGTCATCGCCGATTTCGAGGTGGCGGAGGAGATGATCAAGCACTTCATCCGCAAGGTGCACAACCGGCGCTCCTTCGCCTCGCCGATGATCATCGTCTGCGTCCCCTCCGGCTCCACGGCGGTGGAGCGGCGCGCCATCCAGGAGAGCGCCGAGAGCGCCGGCGCCCGCAAGGTGCTGCTGATCGAGGAGCCGATGGCCGCGGCCATCGGCGCCGGCCTGCCGGTGACGGAGCCTTCCGGCTCGATGATCGTCGATATCGGCGGCGGCACGACGGAGGTGGCCGTCATCAGCCTGGGCGGCATCGTCTATGCCCGCAGCGTGCGCGTCGGCGGCGACAAGCTGGACGAGGCGATCATCAGCTACATCCGCCGCCACTTCAACCTGCTGATCGGCGAGAGCACGGCCGAGCGGATCAAGATGGAGATCGGCGCCGCCGCCTACCCGGACTATGGCGAGGAAGGCCCGATGACTGAGGTGAAGGGCCGCGACCTGATGAACGGGGTGCCGCGCGAGGTGGTGGTGAGCCAGCGCCAGATCGCCGAGGCGATCGCCGAGCCGGTGAGCCAGATCGTCGAGGCGGTGAAGGTGGCGCTGGAGAACACGCCGCCCGAGCTGGCGGCGGACATCGTGGACAAGGGTATCGTGCTGACCGGCGGCGGCGCGCTGCTGCAGCGGCTGGACCAGGTGCTGCGCGAGGCCACCGGCCTGCCCGTCTCCGTGGCGGAGGATGCGCTGGCCTGCGTCGCCCTGGGCACCGGGCGGGCGCTCGACGAGATGAAGCGCCTCCGCCACGTGCTCTCCTCCATGTATTAAGCGTTACCCTCCATGTATTAAGGCATAGCGCCGCCCCTCCGGGGCGGATGGAGGCCGTGTGATCCGTCTCAGCATTCCGCTGCGTCAGGCCCTGGCGCGCCTGTCCATGCCCGTCCTGGTGGCGGCCGCCTTCGGCACCATGCTGCTCGGCAAGGCCGACACGGTGCTGGTGGAGCGTGCCCGCATGACCCTGGCCGACGCCCTGGCGCCGATCTACGGCGTCATCGCCGAGCCGATGGGCACGGTGCGGGACGCGGTGCAGGAGCTGCGCTTCCTGGCGGCCATGCGGGAGGAGAATGCCCGGCTGCGCGCCGAGAACGAGCGTCTGCACCGCTGGCAGGCCGCCGCCCTGGCGCTGGAGACGGAGAACGCCCTGCTGCGACGCCAGCTCCGCTACGTGCCGGAAGGGGCGGCGAGCTTCCAGACCGCCCGGGTGGTGGCCGATGCCGGCGGCACCTATGCCCGTGCCGTTCTGCTCTCTATCCAGCCCGGCCAGACCCCGCGCAAGGGTCAGGTGGCGCTGGACGAGCGGGGCCTCGCCGGGCGCGTCAGCGAGGTGGGCAGCCGCTCGGCCCGCGTGCTGCTGGTGACCGACATGAACAGCCGCATCCCCGTGGTGCTGGAGGGCAGCCGCTCCCGCGCCCTGATGGTGGGCACCAATGGCGAGCGCCCGCGCCTGCAGCACTGGCCGGAGGGCGCGCCGCCGCAGGAAGGCGAGCGGGTGGTGACCAGCGCCGAGGCCAATGTGTTCCCCGCCGGCCTGCCGGTGGGCATGGTGCGCTGGACGGAGGGCGGCGTGGCCGAGGTGGAGCTGTTCGCCCGGCTGGACCGGCTGGATTTGCTGCGCATCTTCGAGTTCGGCCTCTCCGGCATCCTGCCGCCGGAGGCGGTGGCCCGCCCCGAGCCGCGCGCGCGGCGCTGAGCCGGGCCGGACCCCCGCATGAAAGGGCGGCCGCAGCCACCCATGGGCCTGCTGCGCCGGCTGGACGCGCTGGCGCGCGCCGCCTTCCCCGCCGTGAGCACGGCGCTGCTGATGGTGCTGGTCTCGACCCCGGTGGGCCTGCCCTCGGCGCTGCCGGCGGTGACGCTGGGCTGCGTGTTCTTCTGGTCGGTGTTCCGCCCCGGCACGATGGGGCCGCCGCTCTGCTTCCTGCTCGGGCTGCTGCAGGACCTGCTGGGCTTCGCGCCGCCCGGCATCGCCGTGCTGACGCTGCTGCTGACGCATGGGCTGGTGCTGCGCATCCGCCGCTTCCTGGCGCGGCAATCCTTCTGGGTGGTGTGGCTGGTCTATGCGGGGGTGGCGGCGGCGGCGGCGGCGCTGGGCTTCGTGCTGCAGGCCGTGCTCTCCTGGCGGCTGCCCGCCCTGGCGCCCGCCCTGGTGCAGTTCGCCCTCAGCGCCGGCTTCTACCCGGGCGTCGCGGCGCTGCTGACCGGCATGCACAAGGCGATGCGCCGGGCGGAGGATCTGGCCTGAGATGAGCAAGCGGGACGAGGAACGCCGCCGCGGCGTGTTCACCCGGCGGGCGCTGCTGCTGGGGGCGGGGCAGCTCGGGCTGTTCGGCTTCCTGGGCTACCGGCTGCAGAAGCTGCAGCTCGAGGAGGGCGAGCGCTACGCGACGCTGGCCGAGGAGAACCGCGTCTCCACCCGCCTCATCGCGCCGCCGCGCGGCCGCATCCTCGACCGCGACGGGCGGGTGGTGGCGGCCAACGACCTGAACTGGCGCGTGCTGCTGACCGCCGAGCAGACCGAGGATGTCGGCGCCACGCTGGAGACCTTCAGCCACCTCGTGCCGCTGAGCGAGGCGGAGCGCGCCCGCATCGAGCGCGACATCCGCCGCCGCCGCCGCTTCGTCCCCGTCGTGGTGCGCGAGTTCCTCTCCTGGGAGGAGATGGCCCGCATCGAGGTGAACGCGCCGGACCTGCCGGGCATCAGCGTCGATGTCGGCACCACGCGCCACTACCCCTATGCCGAGCACCTGGCGCATGTGGTGGGCTATGTGGCGCCGCCCGCCGACACGGAGGAGGACGACGACCCGCTGCTGCTGCTGCCCGGCATCCGCGTCGGCCGCAGCGGCATCGAGCGGCACCACGACCGGCTGCTGCGCGGCCGCGCCGGCACGGTGCAGATGGAGGTCAACGCCGTCGGCCGCGTCATCCGCGAGCTGGACCGGCGCGAGGGCGTGCGCGGCCAGGACCTGCAGGTCTCGATCGATGCCGAGCTGCAGAAGGCGGTGCGCAACCGGATCGAGGAGGGCACCAGCGTTGTCGTGCTTGATGCCCGAAACGGCGAGGTGCTGGCCATGGCCAGCCAGCCCTCCTTCGACCCGAACCTGTTCAGCTCCGGCATCTCCTCGGCACAGTGGCGGGAATGGACGCGCAGCCGCGCCACGCCGCTGATCAACAAGACCACCAACGGCCTCTACGCCCCCGGCTCCACCTTCAAGATGGTGGTGGGCCTCGCCGCGCTGGAGGCCAAGGTGGTGACGCCCACCGAGCGCATCTTCTGCCCCGGCCATTACGACCTGGGCGACAGCCGCTTCCATTGCTGGCAGCGGCGCGGCCACGGCAACATGGACCTGCGCGCGGCGCTGAAGAATTCCTGCGACGTCTATTTCTACGAGGTGGCGCGCCGCATGGGCATCGACCGCATCGCCGCCATGGCGAAGCGCCTCGGCCTCGGCGTCGATCTGGAGCTGGAGCTGCCCGGCACCCGCGCCGGCTTCGTGCCCACGCGCGAATGGCGCACCCGCCAGGGCAAGGCCTGGAACCTGGGCGACACGGTGGTGCATGGCATCGGCCAGGGCTTCTACCAGCTCACGCCCCTCTCGCTCGCCACCATGGCGGCGCGGCTGGCCACGGGGCGGGCGGTGCAGCCGCACCTGACCCATGCCGTCTCCGGCCGCGCCGTGCGCGGCGTGCGCGCCGAGGACTGGCCGGGCCTCGGCCTGCCGGAGCGCGACCTGCGGCTGATCCGCGAGGCGATGTGGTCGGTGGTGAACGAGGAGGGCGGCACCGCCCGCGTGGCGCGGCTGCCGGCCGCCATGGGCAGCATGGCCGGCAAGACCGGCACCACCCAGGTGCGGCGCGTCTCGCGCGAGCAGCGCGAGCGCGGATTCCGGGTGGAGAGCCTGCCGCGCGAGTGGCGGCCGCACGCGCTGTTCGTCGCCTTCGCGCCCTATGAGAACCCGCAATACGCCATCTCCGTCGTCGTCGAGCACGGCACCAGCGGCTCCGGCGCCGCCGCGCCGCTGGCGCGCGACGTGATGGTGGAGGTGATGAACCGCCTCCGCCCCGTGGTGGCCGCGGCCACGCCGCCGCCGCAGCAGGCCGCCGCCCCGCCAGATCCCCCGCCACCCGGTCCCCCGCCACCCGGTCCCCCGCCACCCGACCCCCCGCCACCCGAACGGGAGCGCCGCCGATGATGGTGTTCGAGCGCCGCCTGCTGCTGCGCGACCGCGGCACCGGCGTGCTGGAGAAGCTCTGGCTGATCCCGTGGAGCTTCGTGCTGCTGCTCTGCGCCGTGGCGGCGGTGGGCTATGTGGCGCTGTACTCGGCCGGGGGCGGCGCGCCGGAGCCCTATGCCAGCCGCCACGCGCTGCGCTTCGGCTTCGGCCTGGTGATGATGCTCTCCATCGCCATGATCGACATCCGCCTGATCGCGAGGCTCTCCTGGCTGGGCTACCTGGCGGGGGTGGGGCTGCTGGTGCTGGTGGCGCTGCACGGGCAGGTGGGCAAGGGCGCGCAGCGCTGGATCGAGCTCGGGCCGATCCAGCTGCAGCCCTCGGAGCTGATGAAGATCATGCTGGTGCTGGCGCTGGCCCACTGGTTCCACCGCGCCAGCTGGGAGCGCGCCGGCAACCCGCTCTTCCTGCTGCCGCCGATCCTGGCGACGCTGATCCCGGTCGGGCTGATCCTGAAGCAGCCCAATCTCGGCACCGGGCTGATCACGCTGATGATCGGCGGCGCGGTGTTCTGGGCCGCCGGGGTGCGCTGGTGGAAATTCGCCATCCTGATCGGCGCCGCGGCCGTCATCGCGCCGATCGCCTATGAGCATCTGCACGACTACCAGCGCGCCCGCATCAACACCTTCCTCGACCCGGAGAGCGACCCGCTGGGCGCGGGCTACAACATCATCCAGTCCAAGATCGCGCTCGGCTCGGGCGGCATCTGGGGCAAGGGCTTCCTGCAGGGCACGCAGGGCCACCTGAACTTCCTGCCGGAGAAGCAGACCGACTTCATCTTCACCATGCTGGCCGAGGAGTTCGGCCTGGTCGGCGCCATGACGACGCTGGTGCTGCTGGCCCTGGTGGTGTTCTTCGCGCTGGCCGTGGCGCTGCGCTGCCGGCACCAGTACGGGCGGCTGGTCGCGCTCGGGCTTGGCGTGAACTACTTCATGTATGTCTTCGTCAACATCGCCATGGTCACGGGCAGCATTCCCGTGGGCGGCGTGCCGCTGCCGCTGATCAGCCACGGCGGCTCGGCCATGCTCACCTCGATGCTGGGCTTCGGCCTGCTGATGTCGGTGCATGTGCATCGCGACGCCGAGTTCGGTGCCGCGCGGGAGTGAAAAAGTCACGAAAGAGGGTTGCCTTCGCGGGCGGATCGGCTAAAAGCCCGCCCACGGATGCGGCCGGCGGAGACGCCGTTTCATCCCGG
Organism: Teichococcus aestuarii; assembly: GCF_042651065.1. Taxonomy (NCBI): domain Bacteria; kingdom Pseudomonadati; phylum Pseudomonadota; class Alphaproteobacteria; order Acetobacterales; family Roseomonadaceae; genus Roseomonas; species Teichococcus aestuarii. The sequence continues at coordinate 17,713 of NZ_JBHSCH010000040.1, read as the reverse complement.
TGGGGCGCATAGCTCAGTTGGTAGAGCAGCTGACTCTTAATCAGCGGGTCCTAGGTTCGAGCCCTAGTGCGCCCACCACCTTCCTCATTCCTGATGCGTGACGAAAGCCGAAGCCGCGAGGCCACGGCTTTTTCTGTTTTTCAGCGCCGGGAAGGCAGGGCGGCGCAGGCCGAAAAGGCATCCGTGGCATCTTGCCGGGGTTGGCCGGATCGGCTAGAAGCCCGCCCAAGGACGCGGTGGCGCAAGCGCCATGGCATCCCGGTGGGGCGCATAGCTCAGTTGGTAGAGCAGCTGACTCTTAATCAGCGGGTCCTAGGTTCGAGCCCTAGTGCGCCCACCATTCCCACCCTCCCTTGCGGGATCTGCGGAAGCCGGAGCCGGATGGTTGCCGGCTTTTTTCGCGTCCTTCCTCCGGGCGGTTCCGTCACGCCGTACTGCCGGACAGCGCCCGTTCCATCATCGCATCCCACTCGGCGGCGCTGCACAGCGCGTCGTGACGGGCGAGCGCGAGCGAGGAATAGGCCCGCGGGGCGGTGCCATCGACCTCCAGCGTATAAGGTCGTGGCCGCCCGATATGCAGCCGGATGCGGATAGGATAGCCGCTGAGGCAGAGGGTAAGGTCTTCGGCCTTGGGGATCCAGCCTTCGGGCATCAGGGGCGCCCTTCTCGGAAAACCGGTGACGACCGGGCCAGACAATCAACCCCGTCCGGGCGCGACAAGGCAAAACTCGTGAAGCCTTGGCAACGGTTCCGTTGCGCCTGGATGGCGGCTTGCCAGGGCGCTGCAGGACCACCCGGCAAGCCCTTGTCGAGACTAGGGGGGCGGAGCCGATCCCCGGCTGCCGCCCCTGGTCATCACGAAGCCGCGCGCCGGCGCGCGGCGCCGGATCAGCCGGCCTTGGCTCCGGTCTCCAGCAGGCCGAGGCGCTGGCCGGCATAGCGGCCCTCGCGCAGCGGCTGCCACCACCAGGCATTCTCCAGGTACCAGCGCACCGTCTTCTCGATGCCGGTGGCGAAGGTCTCCTGCGGCTGCCAGCCCAGCTCGCGCCCGATCTTCTCCGGGTTGATGGCGTAGCGGCGGTCATGCCCGGGGCGGTCGGTGACGAAGGTGATGAGGCGGCGGCGCGGGCCGGCCGGGTCCGGGCGCAGCCGGTCCAGCAGGTCGCACACCGCCTCGACCACGTCGATGTTCCGCATCTCGGCCTTGCCGCCGATGTTGTAGGTCTCGCCCGGGCGGCCCTGGCGCACCACCGTGGCCAGCGCCTTCACATGGTCCTCGACGAACAGCCAGTCCCGCACGTTGCTGCCATCGCCGTAGACGGGCAGGGGCTTGCCCTCCAGCGCGTTGAGGATGATCAGCGGGATCAGCTTCTCGGGGAAATGGTACGGCCCGTAATTGTTCGAGCAGTTGGTGACCATGGTGGGCAGGCCGTAGGTCTCGTGCCAGGCGCGCGCTAGATGGTCGGAGGAGGCCTTGGTCGCCGAATAGGGCGAGCGGGGATCGTAGGGCGTGGTCTCGCTGAAGGCGGGGTCGTTCGGCCCAAGCGAGCCATACACCTCGTCGGTGGAGACGTGCAGGAAGCGGAAGGCGGCCTTGGCCTCGCCCTCCAGCGTGTTCCAGTAGCCGCGCGCCGCCTCCAGCAGGGCGAAGGTGCCGACCACGTTGGTGTGCACGAAGGGCGCCGCACCGGCGATCGAGCGGTCCACATGGCTCTCGGCCGCCAGGTGCATTACCGCATCGGGGCGGAACGCGTCGAAGGCGGCGCGCATGGCGGCGCCGTCGGCGATGTCGGCCTCCAGGAAGGCGAAGCCCGGCTTGTCCTCGCAGGCGGCGATGGAGCGGCGGTCGCCGGCATAGGTCAGCTTGTCCACCACCAGAACGGCGGCGCCCAGATCCAGCGCCAGATGGCGCACCAGCGCCGAGCCGATGAAGCCCGCGCCGCCCGTTACAACGATACGCACCAAGTCATTCCCTCACAGACAATGGGGCCGAAAGACGCGGGCAGGAGCCGTTCCATGGAATCCCGCGTCAGCTCACGCCCCTATGGAGGGCAGAGAATGGCGGCTTCATGGCGTCGCCGCCAGAGAAGCCGGCCGGATTGCCGCTCAGCCGGCCTGGCGCACCGGCGGCAGGCCGGTTTCCTGCAGGGCGGCGCGCACGCGGCGCTGCATGGCGGCCGGGGTGGGAAAGATGATTCCCTCCGCGCCCCGTGCGGCGGGATCGATGGCGATGAAGCGCAGCGAGCCGTCCTGGGTCACCGCGACGCCGACGAAGCGGCCGTCGATTTCGACGGGCCGGGATCTGATCATGGAAGGCGGTCCTGGGTCGGCCGTTCCAGGCCGGGCTGAAGGGGTATCCGGCGGCTCAGGCCCTGCGCGCAGCCGGGCGGACCGGGTACCGCGCCCAGGGCAGTCAGAACACGCCGGCGCCCTCCATGACGGGACGTACACGGCAAAGCAACAAGCTTTTGCGTGGGGTCTGGTCTGTCAAGCAGTTGTGTGGAAAGCACGGCGCGGCAGGCTTTTCCGGCCGCGGACGTGCTGAAGGCGCGGGCTACATCTCCACCCACTGCCGCAGCAGGTTGTGGTAGGCGGCCGTCATGCCGAGCACGCCGGGGTGGTTGTCCGGCAGGTCGGCGCGGGTGCGCATGATGGCGAGGTCCATCTCGTAGAGCAGGCGGCGCTGGCCGTCATCCTTCACCATGGACTGGGTCCAGAAGAAGGAGGACCAGCGGCTGCCGCGCGTCACCGGCTCCACGCGGTGCAGGCTGGTGGCGGGGTAAAGAACCATGTCGCCGGCCGGCAGCTTCACGCTCTGCGTGCCGTAGGTGTCCTCGATCACCAGCTCTCCGCCCTCATACTCCTCGGGCGGGGTGAGGAAGAGGGTGGAGGAGACATCCGTGCGGATGCGCTGCATGGCGCCGGGGAGGAAGCGGATGGCGTTGTCCACATGGGCGTGGAAGGTCATGCCCACGTCGTAGCGGTTGAACAGCGGCGGAAACACGCGCAGCGGCAGCGCCGCCGTGGTGAAGAGCGGGTTGCGGCCGAGGGCGCGCAGGATGATGTCGCCCAGCTCGCGCGCCTGCGGCGAGTCCTCCGGCACCTGGAGGTTGTGCTTGGCCTTGCCGGATTGCTCGCCGGCGGTGACGCGGCCATCCACCCAGGCGGCGCGCTCCAGCACCTGGCGGCAATGGGCGACTTCCTCGGGGGTCAGGACCTGGGGGATGCGGACCAGCATGATGATGTCGTTTCAGCGGGAGGGTGGGGGAGGGGCGCCGCCGCGCGGCGGCGCCCCGGACGCGCCAGCGCGGCTCAGAAATCCGCCGCCAGGGTGAACAGGATGGTGCGCCCGGCCGAGGGGATCACGCGGTTGGCCCACAGCCCGTCATAGTTCAGCGCGTTGCCAAGGTTGTAGCCGTTCACCTGCACCCGCAGATTGTCGTTGATGCGGTGCGAGACCAGCGCGTCGACGGTGAGGGCGGCGGGCACCTCGGCGGTGTTGGCGGCGTTGAGGAACACCTTGTCGCGCCAGGTGACACCGCCGCCCAGGGTCAGGTTCCAGGGCGTCTGGGCGCCCAGCTCGTAGGTGGTCCAGAGCGAGGCCGCGTGGTCGGGCACGAATTGCACCTTCTTGCCCACATTGGCGGCGGTGGTGGACTTGGTGGTCTCGCTGTCCATGGCCGTGTAGCTGGCGTTGATCATCCAGGCGGGGGTGACCTGCCCGGTCAGGCCGATCTCGATGCCCTGGTTGCGCTGCTCGTCGCTGGTCTGGATGAAGGTGCTGCCGTCGCCGTTCGGGTCGGGGGTCTGCGAGTTCTTCTTGTCGATCCGGTAGAGCGAGCCGTACAGGCCGAGCCGATTCTCCAGGAAGCCGACCTTGGCGCCCACCTCGTAGAGCGTGTTCCGCTCCGGGTCGAAATTGCTGTTGAAGCCGCTGGCCGTGAAGGGCTGCGTGCTGAACAGGAAGCCCGGCGGCGTGGTCGAGGTGGAGTAGGTGGCGTAGTAGGTCTGGTTCGGCGCCGGCTCCCACACCAGCGAGGCGCGGGGGTCGACCACGGTGTGGCTGGGCTTGGCCTCGGCGCGCACGCCGGTGGAGTAGGTGACGGTGTCGTATTCCACCTCGAAGCGGCTGACGCGCACGCCGCCGATGATGGAGAATTCCGGCGTCAGCCACAGCCGGTCGCTCAGGAAGGCGGCGTAGGTGGTGTTGCTGCCGTTGCGCTGGTAGCTGGGCGCGCCGCGGTCCAGCGCGATGTCGCCCTGGCCGCCGAAGACCGACAGCGCCGGCCGGGTGCCGGTGTAGCCGTAGCCGGTGCGCTCGAAATCCTCGTACATCAGGTCGATGCCGCCCACCAGCTCGTGCCGCAGCGGGCCGGTGGTGAAGCGCGCCGTGGCGGTGGCGACGTTCTGCACCGCCCAGCTTTCCTGATGGTACGGGTTGCCGGCGCCGCTCGCCGTCACCGTGCCGCTGCGGTTGCGGAACCAGGGGGTCACGCAGCTCGCCGCCGCGCAGCTGACGATCGAGCTGGCGTAGTCGCGGTCGATGAAGCTCACCCGCGTGTCGTTGGCCAGGGTCAGCCAGTCATTCACCGTGTGGTTCAGGCGTGCGGTGAAGACGTCCGTGGTCACCTCGTCGCGGTCGCTGCTGAGGCCGTACCAGGTGCCGCGCGGCAGGCCGTACTCGGTCAGCGGACGGCCGATGGTGCTGCCGGGCGCCGTCACCACCGGGATGCCGGAATCGGTGGCGTTGTCATACTCGTAGTGCTGGTAGTGCAGCGTCAGGGTGGTGTCGGTGCCGAGGCCGAAGGCGATCGAGGGGGCGATGCCCCAGCGGCGGCTGTCCACCCCGTCGCGGCCGACCACCTCGCTCGACTGGCCCATCAGGTTCAGCCGCAGCGCGGTGGTCTCGCCGATCTGCTGGTTGATGTCGAGCGTGCCGCGGGCATAGGGGCCGCTGCCGCCGGTGGCGGTGGCCGAGTAGCTGTTGCCGAGGCGCGGCGTGCGCAGCCCGACGGCGACGGCGCCGCCCACCGTGCCATTGCCCAGCGCGAAGCCCGAGGGCCCCTTGATGACCGAGACATCCTCGTAGGTGAAGGCGTCACGCGTGTAGGCGCCGAAGTCGCGCAGACCGTCGGTGTAGATGTCGTTCTGCGCCGCGAAGCCGCGGATGCGGAACTGGTCGCCGTTCACGCCGCCATTACCCTCGCCGATCGAGGCGGTGATGCCGGGGACGTTGCGCAGCGCCTGCTCCAGCGTGGTGACGTTCTGCTGCTCCAGCACCTCGCGCGGGATGACGTTGATGACCTGCGGCGTGTCCTGCACCGAGCCGGGCAGGCGGGAGACGGGCGCGGCGCGTTGCAGCGTGTTGGCCGGCGCGGTGCCCTGCACATCGACGGTGGGGAGCACCAGCCCGCCCTCCGGCGCCGCGGCGCCCTGGGCCAGGGCCGCGCCAGGGAGGCCCATGGCGAGGCCCGCCATCCAGGCGGCATGCGATGTCGGGGGCTTGGTCCCGCTCTGGGTCGTCATCGGCGAATCCTGCGAATGAGAATGCTTCGCATTTCCTTTAGGACGTGCGGTTACTTTTCGTCAACAAGCCGTGCGGTGATTCTTGCAAGTGCGACTTGCTTGCAATACCAGCAGGGCCCGCACCCGGAGCATCGACCATGCAACGTCGCACCCTGGCCGCCGGCCTGTTCCTTGCCCCCGCCGCCCTGGCCGCGAAGATGCGCCCCGCCTTCTCCGCGGCCGCCCCCGGGCAGGCCGGCCAGCGCGCCGTGCTGCGCCACTACGCCGATCTGGGCCAGGCGATGTTCGAGGACTGCCTGGAGACGGGCCGCGCCCTGCGGCAGGCGGTGGACAGCTTCCTCGCCGCTCCCTCGGAGGAGGGGCTCGCCGCCGCGCGCCGTGCCTGGATCGCCGCCCGAGCGCCTTATGCGCAGACCGAGACGCTGCGCTTCGGCAACCCGGAGGTGGATGCGTGGGAAGGCCGCGTGAACGCCTGGCCGCTGGATGAGGGGCTCATCGACGATGTCGATGCCGGCTACGGCACGGAAAGCGACGAGAACCCGCTCTATGCCGCCAACATCATCGGCTCCCGCAGCCTGCGCCTGGGCGACGAGACGCGCGACCTCTCGGCGCTGACGGCGGAGGCCCTCGAAGCGCTGCACGAGGCGGGGGAGGTCGAGGCCAACGTCACCATCGGCTACCACGCCATCGAGTTCCTGCTCTGGGGTCAGGACCTGAACGGCACCGGCCCCGGCGCCGGCCGGCGCCCCTTCACCGACTACACCACCGCCGCCAATGCCGACCGGCGCGGGCAGTATCTGCGCATCGTCACCGGGCTGCTGGTGAAGGACCTGGAGGAGATGGTGGCGCAATGGTCGCCGGGCGGCGCCATCCGCCGGCGGCTGGCGGCGAACCCGGCGCCGGAGGGGCTGGCCGCCATGCTGGCCGGCATGGGCAGCCTCTCCTATGGCGAACTGGCGGGGGAGCGGATGAAGCTCGGGCTGCTGCTGCACGACCCGGAGGAGGAGCAGGACTGCTTCTCCGACAACACGCACAACAGCCACCGCGGCAATGTGCTGGGCATGGTGGCGGTGTGGCGCGGCGAGTATCGCCGCGCCGACGGGCGCGTGCTGCGCGGCGCCAGCCTGCGCAACCTGGTGGATGGCACGGACCGCCGCCTGCGCGAGGAGATGGACGCCCGCCTCGCCGCGACGCTGGCCGCCTTCGACGCCCTGGCGAAGCGCGCCGAGACGGTGGAGGCCTACGACCAGATGCTGGCCGAGGGCAACCGGGAGGGCAACGCCGCCATCCAGGCGGGCATCGACGCGCTGGTGGCGCAGACGCGCAGCATCGAGCGCGTGGTGGCGGTGCTGAAGCTGCCCGCCGTCTCGGTGGAAGGCTCGCAGAGCCTCGACGACCCCGCGAAGGTCTTCAAGTAGCCGCGCCGGCGGTGGCGGCGGCCCTGCCCTGGCGGCGCGGCGTGTGGCGCCGCGCCCGGCTGCTGGTGGTTCCCGCCCTGGCCGCGCTGGCCCTGCCGGCCGGGGCGGCCTTGTCCGCCGACCGGGATTTCCGCCTGGAATTCCGCCTGGGCGAGAGCGTGTTCCAGCGCCTCTGGGTGCCGGCGCCCGCCTCGGCCCGCTCGGCCGATGGGCTCGGCCCCCTCTACAACGCCCGGGCCTGCGAAAGCTGCCACCCGCGCGCCGGGCGCGGCCCTTCGCCCCCCGGCACGGGCGAGGCGCCGGCGGGGCTGGTGGCGCGCCTGTCCATCCCCGCCGCCACGCCGCCGCAGCGGGCGCTGCTGGAGGAGGGGCGCCTCGGCCTGATCCCCGACCCGCGCTATGGCGCGCAGCTGCAGCCTCTCTCCGCGCCGGGCCTGCCGGGGGAGGGGCGGCTCGCGCCGCGCTGGCAGGAGCACCGCGTCACCATGGCCGACGGGCTGGTGGTGGCGCTGCGCCAGCCGCGCCCCCGGCTGGAGGAACCTGGCCATGGCCCGCCCGATCCGGGTCTGCGCCTTTCGCTCCGGCTCTCGCCGCCTCTGCTCGGCCTCGGCCTGCTGGAGCAGGTGCCGGAGGCGGAGATCCTCGCCGCCGCCGATCCGCAGGACCGCGATGGCGACGGCATCCGCGGCCGGCCCAACCGCGTCGCCGGCGGGCGGCTCGGCCGCTTCGGGTGGAAGGCGACGGAGCCGGACCTGCCGGAACAGGCCGCCGCCGCCTTCGCGCTCGACCTTGGCCTCTCGACGCCGCCGCGCCCGGACCCCTGGGGCGACTGCACCCCGGCCCAGCCCGCCTGCCGGCAGGCGCCGCATGGCGGGGCAGCGCCCCACCAGCCCGAGGTGGCGCCGGCATTGTTCGCCCTGACCGTGTTCTATGCCCGCAACCTCGCTCCTCCGCCCCGCCGTGCCGTGGAGGCGCCCGGGGTGCGCCAGGGCGAGGCGCTGTTCGGCGCGCTGGGCTGCGCCGCCTGCCACCGCCCGCGGCTGGCGACGGCCGGCGGCGCGCCCATCGCCCCCTATACCGACCTGCTGCTGCACGACATGGGGGAAGGCCTCGCCGATGGCCACGCCGAGTGGCAGGCGGGCGGGCAGGACTGGCGCACCGCGCCGCTCTGGGGCCTTGGCCTGGCCACCGCCCGCCCCGGCGGTGCCGGGCTGCTGCATGACGGCCGCGCGCGCTCGGCGCTGGAGGCCATCCTGTGGCATGGTGGCGAGGCCCTGCAGGCCCGCGACCGGGTGCTGGGCCTTCGCGCCGAGGACCGCGCCGCCCTGCTGACCTTTCTGGATTCCCTCTGATGCCGCTCGCCCGCCGCGCCCTCCTGTCCTTCGGCATCCTGGCCGTGCCGCTGCGGCTGCTCGCCCCCGGCACGGCGCGGGCCGCGCCGGACGAGGCCGCCTTCCGCGCCCTCAACCGCGCGGCGGTGGAGCAGGTGCTGCTGCCCGCCTACCGGCGCTTCGCCGAGGCCACGGCCAACCTCGCCGCGCGGCTGGACGCGCTGGCCCGGACCCCGCAGGAGCAGCCGGCGCTGGAGGCGGCGCGGGAAGGCTTCGCCCGCGCCATGCTGGCCTGGCAGGAGATCCAGCATGTGCGGGTGGGGCCGGCGGAGCTGTTCAGCCGCCACCCGCGCATCCAGTTCTGGCCCGATCCGCGCAACGCCATCGGGCGGGACCTCTCCGCCGCCATCGCGGCGCGCGACCCGGCGGCGCTGGAGGCCCGCGCCAACGCGCTGGGGCAGGTGACGACGCAGGGCCTGCCGGCGCTGGAGCGGCTGCTCTATGGCGAGGAGGCGGTGGCGCGGCTGCGCGCCGGCGATGCCGAGGCGGCCTATAGGGGCGCCCTGCTGCGCGCCATCGGCGGCAATCTCTCCACCCTGGCGCAGGACATGCTGGCCGGCTGGACCGGCGGCGAGACCCCCTACGGCGCCGCGCTCGCCGAGCCGCGCCCGCCCTATGCCACGCCGCAGGAGGCGACGCTGGAGCTGTTCAAGGCGCTGCACGCGGCGGTGGAGATGGTGGCAGACCGCAAGCTGACGCGTGCCCTCGGCAGCTCGGCCGGCACGGCGCGGGCGCAGCTGCTGGAGGCATGGCGCAGCGGCCTTTCGGGGCAGGCGGTGCAGTCCAATCTCGCGGCGGCGCGCGCACTCTATGAGAGGGCCTTCGCCCCCGCCCTGGCGGCCGGCGGCGAGGCGGAGCTGAAAGGGCTGCTGGACCGTGCCTTCGCCCAGCTCGGCGCCTCGGCCGCGGCGATGCCGCTGCCGCTGGAGTCGGCCATCGGCGACCCGGCCCGGCGCGAGGCGGTGGCGGTGGTGCAGCGGGAGGCGGCGGCGCTGAAGGCGCTGCTGGCCCAGCGGCTGGCGCCGGCGCTCGGCATCCCGCTCGGCTTCAACGCGCTGGACGGGGACTGACCGGGTGCGCCGCCGCGACCTGCTGCTGGGCGCCCTGCTGGCCTCCGATCTCGCCTCCTGGCCGCGGCGCCCGGCGCGCGGCGCCTCGCCCCTGGTGCTGGGCGCCTGGCGCGTACCGGGGGAGGGGGACCATGCCGGCGCCTTCGCCCCCGGCAATGGCGGCGTGCCGCTCGACCTGCGGCTCACGGCCCGCGCGCATGGCTTCGCCGCGCATCCCGCCCGGCCGCTGGTGGTGGTGTTCGGCCGCCGCCCGGGCTGGGAGGCGCTGGTGGCCGACCTCGCCACGGGCACGCTGCGGCAGGGCTTCGCGCCCCCGGAGGACCGGCATTTCAACGGGCATGGCCTGTTCGCGCCGGATGGCAGGCTGCTCTACGCCACCGAGACGCGGGTGGCGGACGGCGCCGGGCTGATCGGCGTCTACGACGCCGCGGACGGCTTCCGCCGCGTGGCCGAGTTCGCGACCGGCGGGCGGGACCCGCACGACATGCGCCTCGCGCCCGGGGGCGCGGCGCTGGTGGTGGCCAATGGCGGCATCTTGACCCACCCCGATGCGCCCCGGGCGAATCTCGACCCGGCGGGCATGGACCCGTCCCTGGTGCATCTCGACCCGCGCGACGGGCGCGTGCTGTCCACGGCGCGCTTCGCGCCGGCGATGAACCGGCTTTCCATCCGCCATCTGACGCCGGTGCCGGGCGGCACGGCGGTGGCCATGCAGTTCGAGGGCGACGAGGCGGAGGCCGTGCCGCTGCTGGCGGTGCAGCGGGGCGAGGGGGCGCTGCGTCCGCTGGCGCTGCCGGAGACGCTGCGCGCCGCCTGCCGCAACTATATCGGCAGCGTCGCCACCGACTCCGCCGGGGCGGTGCTGGCGGCCACCAGCCCGCGCGGCGGCGTGGCGCTGTTCTGGGATCTGGCGGCGGGGCGCGCGCTGGGCTCGGTGCCGCTGGGCGATGTCTGCGGCGTGGCGCCCGCCGGCGCGCCGGGGCGCTTCATCCTGGCCAGCGGCCATGGCGCGCTGCTGGAGGCCGATGCCCGCAGCGGCGCCACGCGCCCGCTGCCGGGGCCGCGCGGCGCCTGGGACAACCACCTGCTGCGCGTCGGGTGAGCGGGGCGGCTGTTGACACGGGCCGTAAACCGCGCATCTCCCCGCGCGAGGAAACGGCCAATTCACCTGCCACCAGGGATGCCTCATGGAAAACCCGCCGAATCAGCCGCCCGCCGGCAAGCCGGATGACCTCGACACGCTGTTCGATGGCTACCGCCGCTTCCGCGCCGAGGTGTGGCCGGAGCGCCGCCGGCTGTTCCAGGACCTGGCGCGGGACGGGCAGAGCCCGCGGGCCCTGGTGATCGCCTGCTCCGACAGCCGCGTCGATCCGGGGATGGTGTTCAACGCCGCGCCGGGGGAGCTGTTCATCGTCCGCAACGTGGCCAACCTCGTGCCGCCCTATGAGCCGGACCGCTCCTACCACGGCACCAGCGCGGCGCTGGAATTCGGCGTCTGCGTGCTGAAGGTGCCGCGCATCATCGTGCTGGGGCATGCCATGTGCGGCGGCGTGCAGGCGCTGCTGCGCGGCTTTCCACCCGGGGCGCAGGATTTCGTCGAGCCGTGGATGACCGGCATCGCGCAGGAGGCGCGCCGCCGCACCCTGGCCTGCGAGCCGACCGACGCCGAGGCCGCCCAGGCGCAGTGCGAGCTGGAGACCGTGAAGCTCTCCCTGCGCAACCTGATGACCTTTCCGTGGGTTGCCAGCCGGGTGGCGGAAGGGACGCTGGCGCTGCATGGCGGCTCCTTCGACATCCGCACCGGCGTTCTCTCCTATCTGGCCGAGGATGGCAGCTTCACGGCGGTGGCTTGAAAAAGGCCGAATTTAACCGCATTCGCGGCGCCTGATCGGGGCCGGTCAGCGTCAGCGGGGCCGGGCGCGCAACCCGCCGCCCCCCCGCGCGTTCGCTGGTCGCCGCCGGAAAGGGAGTTGCCTGCTGTGAACCGCCGCGACGCCATGCTCGCCGCCTTGTCCCTCTCCACCGTCTTCCTGGCGGAGGAGACGACCCATCTGTCCGCGGCCCAGGCGGCAGGTCCCGACGAGACGCCCTTCGACCCCGGCACGGTGCGCGAGACGGCGCGGCGCCTGGCGCAGCAGCCCTACAAGGCGCCGCCCGACGGCCTGCCCTCGGGCCTCACCGACCTGACCTACGACCAGTACCGCGACATCCGCTACCGCCCGGCGCAGGCGCTGTGGCGCGAGGGCGGGCTGCCCTTCCAGGCGCAGATGTTCCACCGTGGCTTCCTCTACAAGTCGCGCGTGGACATGTACGAGGTGGCGGGCGGCATGGCGCGGCCCATCCGCTACAGCCCCGAGCTGTTCGACTTCCAGAACATGCCGCGCCCGGCGGCGGAGGATCTCGGCTTCGCCGGCTTCCGCCTGCACGCGCCGATCAACAGGGCGGAGTATTACGACGAGGTCTGTGCCTTCCTCGGCGCCAGCTATTTCCGCGCCGTGGCGCGCGGCCAGATCTACGGCCTCTCGGCGCGTGGCCTGGCGATCGGCACGGCCGACCCGAAGGGCGAGGAGTTCCCGCTCTTCCGCGCCTTCTGGATCGAGCGCCCGCGCGAGGGGGTGAACGCCATCACCGTCCACGCCCTGCTCGACAGCCCCTCCTGCGCCGCGGCCTTCCGCTTCGGCATCCGCCCCGGCCGCGTCACGCTGTTCGACGTGGAATCCACCATCTTCCCGCGCGTGGACATGGCGACGGCCGGCGTCGCGCCGCTGACCAGCATGTTCTGGTTCTCGCCGCTGAACCGCGCGGGGCGCGACGACTGGCGCCCGGCGGTGCATGATTCCGACGGGCTGCTGATGTTCACCGGCCGCGGCGAGCGCGTCTGGCGCCCGCTGAACAACCCGCGCGACCTGCAGCTCTCCGCCTTCGGCGACGTCAACCCGCGCGGCTTCGGCCTGATGCAGCGGCGGCGGGATTTCGACAGCTACGAGGACCTGGAGGCACGCTACGAGAAGCGCCCGAGCCTCTGGGTTGAGCCGATCGGCGACTGGGGGGAGGGCGCGGTGCAGCTGGTCGAGATCCCGACCAGCGGCGAGATCCACGACAACATCGTCGCCTTCTGGCGCCCGAAGGACCCGCTGCGCGCCAAGGGCGAGTACCGCTACACCTTCCGCCTGCACTGGTGCGACGAGGCGCCGGGCAGCCCGGAGCTGGGCCGGCTGATGTCCACCCGCTCCGGCGCCTCCTGGACACAGGGCGGGCGGCTCTTCGTCATCGACGCCACCGGCGGCGCGCTGGACAACCTGGCGCCGGATGCGAAGCCCGAGGCGCTGGTGACGGCCAGCCGCGGCGAGGTCCGCAACGTGGTGGTGCAGCGCAACCCGGAGACCCAGGGCTGGCGCATCAGCTTCGACCTGTTCCCCGGCGATGCGCGCGCCGTCGAGCTGCGCGCCGAGCTGAAGGCCGGCCCCGAGGCGGTGGCCGAGACGCTGCTATACCGATGGACGGCGTGACGCGGCCGGCTGCCGCCCCTCCGGCGCCTGGAGAGGAGGGCTGGCGGGCCCTGCCGCCGGAGGCGCCGCTGGCGATGCCGGTGCAGTCGCTCCGCGCGCGCCCCACGGTGCGGCCGGGCGGCCGCCCCTCGCAGCTGACGCTGGTCTGGCTGCGGCGGCTGCTGGTGATCGGCGCGGCGATCGCGCTCACCGCCTTCGCCGCGCGCGAGATGTGGCTGGTGCTGGGCAGCGGCAAGCCCACCGCCCTGCAGGGCATCGTGCTGGTGCTGTTCGTGGTGCTGTTCGCCTGGATCGCGCTGTCCTTCAGCAGCGCGGTGTGCGGCTTCCTGCGCCTGCTGGCGGGGCCGGACCGGCGGCTCGGCATCGCCCCCGATGGCCCGCCGCCGATGCCCGGCGTGAAGACCGCGCTGCTGATGCCGACATACAACGAGGACCCCTCCCGCGTCATGGCGGGCCTCCAGGCGATCCATGAATCGCTTGCCGCCGCCGGCGCGCTGGAGCGGTTCGACATCTTCATCCTCAGCGATACCACCCAGCCCGAGATCTGGGTGGCCGAGGAGGCCGCCTTCCTGGCCCTGCGCGAGCGCACGGGCGATGCCACCCGTATCTTCTACCGCCGCCGGCCGAAGAACACGGAGCGCAAGGCCGGCAACATCGCCGACTGGGTGCGCCGCTGGGGCGATGCCTACCCGCAGATGCTGGTGCTCGACGCCGACAGCGTCATGGAGGCCGACACCATCCTGCGCCTGGCCGACGCCATGGAGCGCCACCCGGATGTGGGGCTGATCCAGACCTTACCGATCATCGCCGGCGGCAACACGCTGTTCGCGCGGATGCAGCAATTCGCCGGCCGCGTCTATGGCCCGCTGATCGCCGAAGGCATCGCCTGGTGGCACGGGGCAGAGGGCAATTACTGGGGCCACAACGCCATCATCCGCACCCGCGCCTTCGCCGATGCGGCCGGCCTGCCGGAGCTGCACGGCCGCAAGCCCTTCGGCGGCCACATCATGAGCCACGATTTCGTCGAGGCGGCGCTGATGCGGCGCGCCGGCTGGGCCATCCACATGGTGCCCTGGCTGCGCGGCACCTATGAGGAGAGCCCGCCCTCGCTGATGGACCTCGCCATCCGCGACCGGCGCTGGTGCCAGGGCAATCTGCAGCACGCGTCGGTGCTGCCGGCGCGCGGGCTGCACTGGGTCAGCCGGCTGCACCTGCTCACCGGCATCGGCAGCTATATCACCGCGCCGATCTGGCTGCTGTTCCTGGTGATGGGCGTCGTGCTGGCCATCCAGGCGCGCTTCATCCGCCCCGAATACTTCCCCGCCGGCCCCAGCCTCTTCCCCGACTGGCCGGTGGTCGATCCGGTGCGCGCCATGTGGGTGTTCATCGGCACCATGGCGCTGCTGCTGGCGCCGAAGCTGATGGCGTGGTTCGCGCTGCTGTTCCATGCGCGGGACCGGCGCGGCAGCGGCGGCGCCATCCGCGCCTTCCTCTCGATACTGGTGGAGACGCTGGTGGCCGGCCTGCTGGCGCCGGTGACGATGCTGACCCAGTCCGTCGATGTGGTGGGCATCCTGCTCGGCCGCGACTCCGGCTGGAACGCGCAGCGGCGGGACGATGGCAGCCTGCCGCTGGGGCAGGTGGCGCGGCTCTACTGGCGGCACACGCTGTTCGGCCTGGCCTTCGGCGGCGCCGCTTGGCTGGTCTCGCCCTATCTGGCGCTGTGGATGTCGCCCGTCGTGCTGGGGCTGGCGCTGGCCATCCCGCTGGCGGCACTGACGGCGCGGCGCGACATCGGCGTCGGGCTGCGGCGCCTCGGCCTGCTGATGACGCCGGAGGAGCGGGAGACCCCCGCCGTGCTGGCCCGCGCCCGCCAGCTTCAGCAGGAGCTGACGGCGGCGGCGCCGGAGCCGGATGTGCTGCGCCTGTTCCGCGAGCCGGCGCTGCTGGAGGCGCACCGGGGCATGCTGCCGCCGCCGCGCCGCCCGCGCCTCGACCCGCTGGACACGGCGCTGCTGCTGGGCCTCGCGCGGCTGGAGGAAGCGGAGAGCCTGGCGGAGGCCACCCGCCTGCCGCGGGCCGAGCTGGCCGCCGTGCTGGCCGATGCGCGCGGCCTGCGCCGGCTGGAGGCCCTGGCGGCCGGCCAGCCCTGAGCCGGCGGTGTCCGGGAGGCGCCGGGCGAGCCGCTCATCCCAGGATGTCGATGCTTTCCTCCGCTGGTTCCTGGCTCCCCTGCTGGCCGCTCCGGTCGGCCTGGTAGCTGCGCTGGATCGTGGCGATGGCGGCGAGCGGGGCCGCCTCGCCGAGATCTCCTCCATCGGCCGGTCCTTCCAGCATCTGGAAGGCGGATTCGGCCGGGGCGCGCCGGCCGGTGCCGGCGCCCGTGTTGCCGCCGCCCGCATTGCCGCCGCCCCCATGCTCGCCATCCGTCTGCCTGGTGGCGGCGACGTGCCGGGCCGCCAGGACGCGGCGCTGCTCGGCGCGGCGCGTCTCGGCACCGGCCGCGTGGCCGGCGGCGACGAAGCCATGGGCGCGGATGACAATGTCGAACATGAGAGGGGCTCCCCGCCCTGCGGCCCTCGGGCCATCCATCTCAGAATTCAGCGTCCGCGCAGCCTATGAGAACGCGGTTAGGAAAGGATGAACGGCCGCCGGCCCGGCCCGGGCGGGCCGCGGGCCTCGACAAGCCGCCGCCCCGGACGCAGTTTGACGGCCACCAATCGGAACGAGGGGGGTGGCGATGCACAACACCGAGGAAATCTGGCGCCTGGTCGAGGCGCATCAGGACGCCTTCATCGAGCTGAGCGACCGCGTCTGGGGCATGCCGGAACTGGCCTATGCCGAGTTCCGCTCCGCCGCCGAGCACAAGGCGGCGCTGGAGGCGCATGGCTTCCGCGTCACCACCGAGCTCGCCGGCATCCCGACCGCAGTGATGGGCGAGGCGGGCGAGGAAGGCCCGGTCATCGCCATCCTCGGCGAGTATGACGCGCTGCCGGGCCTCAGCCAGGAAGCCGGCGTGGCCGAGCATCGCCCGCTGCCCGGCGACGGGGTGGGCCATGGCTGCGGCCACAACCTGCTGGGCGCCGGCGCCATGCTGGCGGCCACGGCGGTGAAGGACTACCTGGAGAAGAACGGCATCAAGGGCCGCGTGCGCTACTATGGCTGCCCGGCCGAGGAGGGCGGCGCCGCCAAGGCCTTCATGGTGCGCGAGGGCTGCTTCCGGGACGTGGACATCGCCATCTCCTGGCATCCGGCGCCCTTCGCCGCGGTGAACGAGGCGAACTCGCTGGCCAATTGCCGCATCGACTTCTCCTTCGTCGGCCGCTCCAGCCATGCCGCCGCCGCGCCGCATCTCGGGCGCTCGGCGCTTGATGCCGTCGAGCTGATGAATGTCGGCGTCAACTACATGCGCGAGCACATGCCGAGCGACGCGCGCATCCACTACGCCTATCTCGACGCCGGCGGCATCGCGCCGAACGTGGTGCAGGGCACGGCCAAGGTGCGCTACCTGATCCGCGCCACCGACCTGCCGGGGCTGCAGGCGCTGATCGCCCGCGTGCGCAAGATCGGCGACGGCGCGGCGCTGATGACCGAGACCAGCGTGACCACCAAGGTGGTCTCCGCCGTCTCCAACCTGCTGGCCAACACGCCGCTGGAGCGCGCCATGCAGGACCAGCTGGAGCATCTCGGCCCGCCGCCCTTCGACGACGAGGACCGCGCTCTGGCCGCCGAGTTCCAGAAGACCCTCTCGGACGAGGACATCGCCAGCGCCTTCAAGCGGATGGGCGTGCCGGTGCGCAAGGGCGTGCCGCTGGCCGACCAGATCATCCCGCTCGAGGCCAAGGGCGCGGCCATGGTGGGCTCCACCGATGTGGGCGACGTCTCCTGGGCGGTGCCCACCGTGCAGGCGCGCGGTGCCACCTATGCCATCGGCACGCCGGGGCATAGCTGGCAGCTCACGGCGCAGGGCAAGTCGGGCATCGCGCACAAGGGCATGGTGCATGTGGCGAAGGTGATGGCGGGCGTCGCCGTCGAGGCGCTGCGCGACCCGTCGCTGATCGCCCGCGCCAAGGCCGACCACGCCGCGCGCACCGAGGCGACCCCCTATGTCTGCCCGCTGCCGCCGGAGCTGAAGCCGCCGGTGAAGATGGCCATGCCCGGCTGAAGCCGGGCGGCGAGGTCCGGCGGCCACGCGCCGCCGGATCGCTCCAGGCGCGATAAACACGCCTCGTAATAAAATCTAGAGGTTCGATCCGGTCCTTCGCTTCGGATATGGTGGCCGCACCATTCACCGGCGGAGACGATGCCCGTGGCATCAACCCTCACCTACAGCGTGTCCAACCAGTGGAGCGGCGGCTTCATCGGCAATCTTGCGGTGCAGGGCGGGGCAGGAGGGCTGAATGGCTGGACCATCGCCTTCGATGCCGGATTCGAGATCACCAATCTCTGGGGCGCCGAGATCGTCAGCCATGTCGGCACCCGGTATGTGCTGCGCAGCCTGAGCTGGAACGCGGTGGTGCCGCCCGATGGCGCCGTCAGCCTGGGCTTCCAGGCGGCCGGCAGCGCCGCCAGCCTGCCCCAGGGCCTGAGCCTGAACGGCATGCCCACGACGGGTGGCGACACGCCGCCTACCCTCTCCATCACCGATGCCAGCGTGATGGAAGGCGGGGATGGCACGCGGGAGCTGGTCTTCACCGTGACGTTGGACCGCGCCGCCGCAACGGCGGTGACGGTGAACTACGCCACCACCGATGGCACCGCGGCCGCCGGCGTGGACTACACCGCGCTGCAAGGGCAGC
>NZ_JBHSCH010000039.1:0-42868 GCF_042651065.1 Teichococcus aestuarii | reverse complement strand
CCCCCGCCCAAAAGGCCGAGGCTAGCGTCCGAACATGGGTCAACTCTCAGTGGCAACTTTACCCCAAACCGGGTCAGGTCTCAGTGGCAATCAACAACCTCCAGCCACTGGAGGTTCAAGGGTCATTCTAGCCTACGTGGTCCAACGGATTCCGGCTCTTGCGGGGGCGCTGTGCCGCGTGCTTGACCGTTGCGGACGTGGTCACGGGGCCATGGCACCGCAGGATCCTGGCCGGATGCGCGGCCACTTGTCACTTGACAAATAGGGAGTGGAAGCGTAACTGATGTCAGGTGAAGCGCGACGTCCTCGGCATTCGAAGCCCGAGGTCGAAGATTGCATCAGTGCTGCGGAGGCACGGGGGTGGAGCCTGGTCCATCGAGGCAACCCGATCTTCGGTATCTTGCGTTGCCCTCGCAACGACGCGTCCTGCAGAAACGGTACGTTCTGCCAAATATCCATCTTTTGCACGCCGCAGAATGCGGGAAGCCACGCCCGGAAGGTCCTCCGGCTGGTGGAAGGCTGCTGCCACCCATCCGAAGTGGCGGAAACCTCTTCTGAGGAAGCGGAATGACGATGAACGAGTACAATTTCACGGTTCTGCTCCGGCTCTCCTCACCGGATGAAGATGGCGAACGGCACCTGGAAAGCCTGGCGTCCGGCGGGTGCGACGATGCGACGGTCTCGCTCGGCCGCAGAGGTTACCTTCATCTTGATTTCGGCCGGGAAGCGTCGTCTGCGCTCGAGGCGATCTCTTCGGCGACGGCCGACGCTCTCGCGGCGGTGCCGGGGGCGGACGTTGTCACCGTCGGGCCAGACCTCGTGAACCTCACCGAGTTGGCGGAGTTGATGGGGTGCTCCCGCCAGAACATGCGGCGCTACCCTGCGGGTGAGGCCCAGGCGGGCGAGGTGTTCCCAGCGCCTGTCAACTCGGGCGACCCGGCCTTGTGGCACCTCGTGGAGGTGCTGCCCTGGCTTGAGCGGAACACATCCCTCCGACCGATGGATCCGTTGCTCGCGGAAGTCGCCGAGGCCACCTTCGCCGAGAACAGGCGCCACCAGGAGCTCCGGGCGTCCCGCACGGCAAGACAGCAAACGGAGGCCGTCAGCCGCGCACTGATGTCCCGGATCGGGCATCTGCTGGACCGGGAAATGGGCCGTCCGGCGGAACTGTGGAAGGCTGCCGCGTGCGTCGCCCGCCTGGCGGGTCGCGGTACGGTCAAGACCAAACTCAACAAGCTGCTGTTCTACGCCGACTTCCGCCATTGCGCCGAGTTCGGCGCAAGTATCTCTGGGCTGCGGTACGTGCGGCTCCCGTACGGCCCGGTGCCGGACGGCTTCGCGCGGATCTTCTCGGCGGTCGAGGACGCCGGGGTTGTTTCCTCGTTCGAGGAGATGCGGGGCTCGTACATCGCGGAGGTGATCAAGCGCACTGACGTGGACCTCGACGCCCATCTCTCCAGCAGTGAGTTGGCGGTGCTCGACAGTGTTCGGCGCCACTTCGAGAGGACCGACGCAAACACCATCGTCGAGATCTCGCACAGGGAGCCTGCCTGGCTCGAGACGCCGCCGAGTTCCGTCATCACCTACTCGTTTTCCCGGAGGTTGGTCGAGCAGGTCGACTGACCGTCTTCAGGTCAGCGCGGGAGGGGCCGCCTAGGCTCCTCCCTGTCCACGGCTTACCCCCGGGCGTGCCCGCCCTCCGGTTCTCCCCACCTGTCCTCCGTCACCCCGCCATGGGCGCCCGCCAGTTCGGCCTGGACGGTCACGTGCGTGATGCCGAACTTCTCCGTCAGCATGGCGCCGAGCACGTCTTCCAGCCGGTCCTCCCGCGACAGCGCGGCCTCGACCACGACGTGCGTCGACAGCGCCACCTTACCGCTGGTCAGCGCCCAGATATGGAGGTCATGGATGTCGCGGACGCCTGCCGTGGCCCGCATGGCCTCCTCGACCGCATCGATGTCGATGCCGCGCGGCACGCTCTCGAGCAGGACGTCGACGGCCTCCGACAGCAGGGTCCAGGTGCGCGGCAGAACCCAGAAGGCGATGCCGACGCCGAGCACCGGGTCCACCCAGGTCCAGCCGGTGGCCCAGATGACCAGAGCGCCGACGATGACCGCGACGGAG
The DNA here is from genome assembly GCF_042651065.1 of Teichococcus aestuarii. Lineage (NCBI taxonomy): Bacteria > Pseudomonadati > Pseudomonadota > Alphaproteobacteria > Acetobacterales > Roseomonadaceae > Roseomonas > Teichococcus aestuarii. The sequence continues at coordinate 40,744 of NZ_JBHSCH010000039.1, read as the reverse complement.
CCGAGGAAGTCGCTCCAGACCTCCAGGTAGGCGCCCTTGACGTTGAGGCTGATCTCGCTGCCCCCGGCCAGCAGGCGCATGGCGATCCAGTTCACCAGCAGCCCGAAGGCGGCGACCGCGAGCATGCCGAGGCTGCCGACCTCCGCGGGCTCGCGGAAACGCTGGTACGCCTCGTAGAGGATGTACAGAGCGACAAGGAAAAGCAGGGAGGCGTTGAAAGCGGCCGCCAGGATCTCGAAGCGGTGGTAGCCCCAGGTGCGCCGCCGGTCCGCCGGGCGGCGGCCGACCCGGATCGCGACAAGGGCCACCGCGAGGGCTAGCGCGTCGGTCAGCATGTGCGCCGCGTCGGAAAGGAGGGCGAGGCTGTTGAAGACGTAGGCGCCCGCGACCTCGGCGAGGAGGAAGGCAGCCGTCAGCCCCAAAGCCTTGGCCAAGGCGGCCGAGCTGGCGTTGCCCACGCCGTGGTCATGACCCTGTCCCATGCAAGCCTCCCGCAAGGACCCGTCGCGGGTCCGTCCCGCCGGTTGTTCGCACCTCCACCTACTGGAGGTTCAAGTCTTAAAGTTCCCCGGTCCTCTTCGGCCTGGGCACGTGCCCGTGAAGGCGGGCAGCCGCCGCCCCGCCGGGCGGGCGGGGCGGCACCCGACGCTCAGTAACGCGCCTGGCCGCTGCGCCCGGCCGGGTTCTTGACCTGCAGGGTCACGGAGGCGCCGCGTGCCGGAGCGGTCGGGGCCGTTCCGGCCAGGGTGTTGTCGGTGCCCGGCGCCAGCTGGACGACTTGGCGAGCCTGGCCGGAGCCGACGAGCGCAGACACCGTGTAGCCAGCCGACGGCACCGGCTTCCCGGCCTCGTCGTAGAGGTGGACCGTCAGCGTCCGGTCCGAGACCAGCAATTCGGCATGCACGCCGACGACGTCCTGCATACGGCCGCCGTGGGCGCCTTGGTCACTGTGGCCATGGGACTGCGCCAGCGCGCCAGTCGAGATCGAGACAGCCGCCAGGGCCGCGAGAAGGATGGTGCGCATGTTTCGGTTCCTTTTGGTCGGTGGACTGTTGTCGTCGGGAGGAGCCGGACGCCCTTCCCGCCGGATTCACTCGGCCGCGGCGTGCCGCGCCCCGGCGGGGACGGCGTCCTCCGCCACAGGCTTCTGGACACGGCCGAAGCGCACGTAGAGGGCGGGCAGCACCAGCAGGGTCAGCAGGGTCGCGCTGATCAGGCCGCCGATGACCACGGTGGCCAGCGGCTTCTGGACCTCGGCGCCCGCCCCGGTGGCCAGAGCCATGGGGACAAAGCCGAGAGAGGCTACCAGCGCCGTCATGGCCACGGGCCGCAGGCGCGTCATGGCGCCCTGGTACACCGCGTCCCGCAGCGACAGGTGCCCCTGCTGCATGAGGCCCTTGATGGAGGTCGCCATGACCAGGCCGTTCAGCACCGCCACGCCGGAAAGGGCGATGAAGCCCACAGCCGCCGGGACGGAGAACGGCATGTCCCGCAGCCAGAGCGCGAGCAGGCCGCCCGACAGTGCCAGGGGCACCCCGCTGAAGACCAGCAGGGCGTCCCGGACCGAGCCCAGCGCCGCGAAGAGCAGGACGATGATGAGCAGGAAGCAGGCGGGCACCACCACGCTCAACCGGTCGCGGGCCTTGGCGAGGTTCTCGAACTGGCCGCCCCAGGTGATGGTGTAGCCGGGCGGCAGCTGGACCTGCTCGGCCACCTTCGCCTGCGCCTCGGCCACGATGGAGCCGATGTCGCGCCCGCGGGCGTTGGCCTGGATGACGACGCGCCGCCGCCCCTGCTCGCGGCTGATCTGGTTCGGCCCCTCGACCACGTTGAGGCTCGCCAGCTGCTGCAGCGGCACCGAGGCGGCGGGCCTGCCCGCCACCGGCGGCAGCGGCACCGGTAGGTTCCGCAGCGCCTCGAGGTTGTTGCGCAGGCTTTCCTGCAGGCGGACGACGATGGCGAAGCGCCGGTCGCCCTCGTAGACCATGCCCGACTCCCGGCCGCCGACCGCCGCCGCCAGCACGGCTTGGACGTCGGCGACGCTCAGGCCCCTGCGGGCGACCTCCGCGCGGTTCACCGTGACCTCCAGGAAGGGCAGGCCAGTCGCCTGTTCCACCTTCACGTCGGCGGCGCCCTTGGTGCCGTTGAGGATCTGCGAGATCTGCCCGGCCACCTGCAGCATGGGGCCGTACTCGTCGCCGAAGACCTTCACGGCGAGGTCGCCGCGCACGCCCGCCAGCAGCTCGTTGAAGCGCATCTGGATGGGCTGGGTGAACTCGAGCGCGTTGCCCGGGATGCCCGCGACCGACTGCTCGATGCGGCGGACCAGCTCCGCCTTGGGCAGCGACGGGTCGGGCCACTGCTCACGAGGCTTGAGGATAATGAAGGTGTCCGACGCGTTGGGCGGCATCGGGTCGGACGCCACCTCGGCGGTGCCGGTCTTGGAGTAGATGATCTGCACCTCGGGCACGCGCGAGATGCGGCGCTCCAGCACGGACTGCATGGCCTGGGACTGCTGCAGCGAGGTGCTCGGGATGCGCAGCGCCTGCATGGCGAGGTTGCCCTCGTCCAGCTGCGGGATGAACTCCTGCCCCAGCCGCGAGAACAGGCCGAGGGACCCCACGAACAGCAGCGCGCCCACGGCGATCACCGGCAGCGGCGCCCGCAGCGCGCGCCCGAGCACGGGCGCGTAGAGGCGCTTGAGGCCCCGCACGATCCAGACGTCCTTCTCCTGCACCCGTCCGGTGATGGCGATGGCGATGAGCGCTGGGACCAGGGTCAGGGAGAGGACGAAGGCGAAGGCCAGGGCGATGATGACGGTCAGCGCCATCGGGATGAACATCTTGCCCTCGACACCCGTGAAGGTGAGCAGCGGGGCATAGACGAGGATGATGATGCCCTGGCCGTAGAGCGACGGCCGGATCATCTCCTTGGCGCTGTCCGCGACCGTCGCCAGGCGCTCACTCAGGGTGAGCAGGCGCCCCTTCTCGTGCTGGCGCTCGGAGAGGTGGCGCAGGCTGTTCTCGGTGATGATGACGGCGCCATCGACGATCAGGCCGAAATCCAAGGCACCGAGGGACATCAGGTTGGCCGAGATGCCGCCCCGCACCATGCCGAAGGAGGTCAGTAGCATGGTGATGGGGATGACCATCGCCGTGATGATGGCCGCCCGGATGTTCCCCAGCATCAGGAACAGGATGACGACGACGAGGAGCGCGCCCTCGCTGAGGTTCTTGGCGACGGTCTTGATCGTGGCGTCCACTAGGATGCCGCGGTCCAGCACGACGGTGGCTTCGATGCCGATCGGCAGGGTCCGCTTTAGCTCGTCGACCTTGGCGTGGACGGCGGCGGCCACCGTGCGACTGTTCTCGCCGATGAGCATGAGGGCGGTGCCGACCACCATCTCCTGGCCGTTGCCGCTGGCGCTGCCCGTCCGCGGGGCTTGGCCGATGGTGACCCGCGCGACGTCCCGCAGGAGGATCGGGGTGCCCTCGCGGGTAGTGACGACCACCTGCTCGAGTTCCGACACGGTGGTGACACGCCCGCCAGAGCGGACCACCAGGCCCTCGCCACCGCGCTCCACGTAGCCTGCGCCCGTCGAGACGTTGTTGCGCTCGATCGCGGTCGCGAGGTCGCTGAAGCTCAGGCCGAGGGCGATGAGGCGGCCGGGGTCGGGCTGGACCACGTACTGCTTGGTGTAGCCGCCGATAGCGTCCACGCCCGCGATGCCGGGCACGTTGCGGATCTGGGGCCGGATGATCCAGTCCTGCACGGTCCGCAGGTAGGTCGCCCGGTCCGCCTCGGTGGCCAGGCGCTCGCGCTCCGGTGTCAGATAGCTGCCGTCCGCCTGCCAGCCTGGCGTGCCGTTCGGCTTGACGTCGCCCGGCGTGCGATCAGCGAAGCGCACCGTCCACATCGTCACCTCGCCGAGGCCGGTGGAGACCGGCCCGAGGCGGGGTTCCACGCCCTCAGGCATGGCCTCTCCCGCCTCGATCAGGCGCTCCAGCACCTGCTGGCGGGCGAAGTAGATGTCGGTGCTCTCGGCGAACACCGCCGTGACCTGGCTGAAGCCGTTGCGGGAGATCGAGCGCGTGCTCTCCAACCCCGGGATGCCCGCCAGCGCGGTCTCGATCGGGAAGGTGACCTGCTTCTCGATCTCGTAGGGCGAGAGCGAGGGCGCGACGGTGTTGATCTGCGCCTGGTTGTTGGTGATGTCTGGCGTGGCGTCGATGGGCAGGCGCGCGAGGGACCACGCGCCGATAGAGGCTGCGATGACGGCCAGCAGCACCACCGTCCACCGGTTGCGGACGGAGAAGTCGAGGATGGGTCCGATCATGTCAGGTAATGCTTCTCAGTGCGCATGACCGGCTTCGGACTTGCTGAGTTCGGCCCGGAGCGAGAAGGCGTTGCCCACCGCGATCTCCGTCCCGGCGTCCAGTCCGAAGACGACCTCGTAGCCGTTCGCGTCCTCGCGCCCGAGTGCCACCTCGCGCAGCTCGAAGCCCTCCTCGTTCCGCACGAAGACGACCTTGTTGCCCTCGACCTCCTGCACCGCGTCCCGGGGCACGAGCACGTCCACCGGCTGCTCGGCCGTCGAGAGGTGCGCTGTGACAAACCCACCGGCCCGCCAGGCGCCGCCGGCGTTGGGGATCTCGGCCACCGCCCGCGCCGAGCGCGTTTCGGGATCCAGGACCGGACTGAGGAAGATGATTTTTCCTTCGGCGTGCATGTCCCCCTCGCCGGTGATGAGCACGCTCTGGCCCTGTCGGACCATCGGGACATCCCGCGGCGGGATGGTCATCTCGACCCAGAGGGTGGACAGGTCGGCGACCGAGAAGACCTCAGCGTCGGCGGCGACGGCGGCGCCGAGGACGGCGTTGCGGGCCGTCACCCGGCCCGCGATGGGCGCGCGGAGTTCCAGGCGCCGCAAGGTGGTCGCGGGCTGGCGTGCCAGTGCCGTGACCTCGGCCTCCGAAAGGCCGAAGGCCGCGAGCCGGGCGCGGCCGAGGTCGACCTTGATGCGCGCGTCCTCGGCCGCGGTGCGGGCCTGGAGGAACTCCTGCTCCGCCGAGATGCGCTGCCGCCAGAGGCGGGCCTCGCGCGCCAGGGTTGTCTCGGCCAGCGCCGCCACTCGGGTGGCCGCCAAGTACTCGCCCTTGGCGTCGGCGACCTCACGGCTTTCCAGCACCGCCAGCACGTCACCCTTGGCGACCTCCTCGCCCAGCGTCCTGCGCACCTCGGACACGATCCCGCCCAGGCGGGCTGTGACCCTGGCCTGCCGGTCCTGGCTGGCGGACAGGACGCCGGGTACGGCCGCCCGGCTCACCAGCACGCCGGGTTGAACCGCGGCGACGCGGATCCCGGCTGCCTCGACCTGCTCGGCGGTCATCTCGATGTGGCCTTCTTCGCCCGCGGCGTGATCGCCGCCCTCGGCGTGGCCGTGGCCGTCGCCCTTCGCGGCTTCGGAGGGCGCCGGTGAAGCGCCGACGGCGGGCGGCACGGGCAGGCCGACAAGGTTGCGGGTGGCTTCGGGAATGGACGGGAAGACGGTGGCGACCGCGAGCCCACCAAGGGCGGCCCCGGCCATCAGGGTCATGCGGAGCATCAACGAGCACTCCTGGTCTGGATATTTACAGGCTGGGGCACGGCGGGCGTTTCGCCTCGCAAGCGCTGCACAGCCGCACGGATCGTGTGGAAGTCCCGGTAGGCCTCGACCAGCTGGGCGCGGGTGTCGGAGAGCGACCGCTGCGCGTCCAGGACATCCAGGAAGCCGAACCGGCCTTCGCCGAACCCGGCCGACGCGAAGCGGGCGGCTTGCTCGGCGGATGGCAAGGCGGTGCGGCGGAGGCTCTGCACGGTGCGCCAGGCGAGCGCTAGGCGCTCCTCTGCTCCGACCAACTGGGCGACGAGGGCGCTACGGCCCCGCTCAGCCTCGGCCTCCGCACGGGCTAGCTCGGCGTGGGCCCGGGCGATGCCGCCCTGGTTCCGGTCGAAGAATGGTAGCGGGATGGAGGCGCCCGCGACGAAGGCGGTCTCTCCCGTGTCACCGAACCGGCGCACGTCGGCATTCACGGTAACGTCGGGCACCGCGTTGGAGCGCTGGAGGTTCAGGTTGGAACGCTGCTGGGCAATGGTGGCCTCCAAGCGGGCCAGCTCCGGATTGGCCGCCAAGCGGGCTAGGGGATCGGCCGGAGCGGAACGGACCGGCGCGGGCCCGATGTCCTCGAACCACGGCTGGCGCGGCGCCAGCTCGACCCGCGGCACGCCGATCAGGACGGCCAAGTCGGCTAGGGCGATCTCAACCTCGCGCTGCGCTCGCTCGGCGGCGATGTCGGCAGTGGCCCGCACCACCTCGGCCCGCTCGGCCTGCAGGAGCGGATCGCGTCCCGCTTCGACCCGGCCGCGGGAGGCCCGGAGCGTCTCGGCAGCAAGGCGTGCACGCCCCCGCTCGACCTCGGCCAGCCGGTTCGCGGCCTCCGCTGCCGCCAGGGCGGTGACGACCTCGCGTGCAATCTCCAGCCGCACCCCATTGAAGTCGAGCTCGGCCACGGCCGTGTTCCGAGCCGCGTAGTCCATCCGAGCGCCGCGCTTGCCGCCCAATTCTATGCGCTGCGACAGGCCGACCGTAGTCTCCAGGCTGGTGAAGCCCCTGGTCTCGTTGCGGCCGCCAAAGCCGCCGAAGTTCTCAAAGGAGCTGTTCAGCTCCGGGTTCGGGCGCAGCCGCGCCTGCAGGGCATCCGCCTGGACCGCCAGCCGGGCGGCCCCGGCACCCCTCAGGGCCGGGGACACAGTGAGCGCGGCTTCAACCGCCTGCTGGGGTGAAGTGATGATGAGCGGGACGGCGGCCGTGCGCGCATCCTGCGCGCGGGCGATAGCCGGGACGACGGCGAGGACCGCCGCCAAGCAGAAGACCTTGATTGTCATTGAAGCACCTGAAAAGCGAGCCGTAAGCAGTCCACCCAGGCACTCCGTTAGGAGGCCAGGCATGGCCGACAGGGACAGGCGGGCTTCAGACGCGGGGCGGTTTAGTCAGGAGCTCCGAAGGCCCAGGTGCCCATGCATGTGTAGGGGCGAGACAAGGCCTGGAGGAGGTCTCGTCCGACGAAGGGCAGACAGGGATTGTGAACAGGCGGAGCAGCGCGAGATGGCCGCAAAACTGGCCCCTGCCATGGCCCGGCATCGTGTCCGGCCGCGCCGCGGGCTCGTCGTCCACGGCATCTGAAAACACGGCTTCGCTGGCAGCCACTGGTCCGGCTGCCCTGTCGCCCGCCGCGTGGGCGGGGATGACGACGAGCAGGATCGCCAGCGCGCAGAAGATCGCGATGATCCCCGCGCGTAGCACCGACACGACTGACGAAGTGCTCTGGGTCCACATGCCAGGAGCCGAATTAGTCGATATCATCCGGCCTGTCACGCAAACGGGCATGCCCCACCCGCCCAATGCCCAGGAGCCCAGGCCCGCAAATGCCAAGCGGGCGCCGTTGGGGCACGAGCCCTTGGTGGGGGGCGGCGATATGGAAGCATTCGGGCCGGAATCTCCTCCTCGGGAGATGCGCCATCTATCACGCGCCGCCGCCCGAGCTATCCGCCATCTGGCGCCGTCACAAAACGATGCGGCACCATCAAGGGAGGATGAAAATCCGCCGATAGCCTTCCACCGGGGCAAGGGCATCCATCCTGCCCGCCACATGGAAAGGACCCGATTATGCTGAAGTTTGCATTCGTGGCAGGGGCGTTGATGGTGGCCTCCACCGGCCTGTCGGCCCAGGAAGCCAGCCTCCGCTGCCCGGCGGCGGGCAGCAAGGTCGAACGGACCAACCTACCGACGATTGCTTATCGGGGCGCCGACCCTGCCTCTCCCCTTATCTGCCTCGACCAAGCGCGCCAGCCGCGCTTCCTGGGCTACTGGAGCACGCAGTCGGCCTTCTTCAACGCCGGGGGCAAGCAACTCCTCTCGACCTTCGCGGACTGGAAGGATGGTGGCCCAAGCCGTGTGGTGAACATCGGCTACTTCGGCAGCGACCGCTACGGCAACAGCACCACCGTCAATGAGAAGTGGCAGATCCTGGGCCAGGAGCACGCCGACGTGCACGCCGGGTCCTTCGACGCCATCAAGGTGCGCCGGGTCTACTCCGTCGTGGGGACAAGCTACACCTTTACGGAAACCCTCTGGATCGACCGGGCCAGCGGAACGCCTGTCAAGTCCGTCGTGAACCACTTGAACGCCACCATGAGTCCCGACGTGACCAGCTGGCAGGCCACCGAGGTGATCACCCGTTCGTTGGGTTCCTGATCACACTCCGAGACCTTTGTGGGAGCTGCCTGTGTGCCATCGGCATACGGGCAGCTCCTTCTTTGTGATCCACGGCAACAGACAGTAACTTGCTTCCGGCGGCAGCGCAGGTGATGGCTCCCGGAACCATCCATAAGTAATTCCGAATCAAGCGCCAGAAGAATGAAGAGCCAGGAAGCCGGTTATATCATAACGAGCACTGAGGATCCGCCTGTACTCTCCGGCGAAGGCTTCAGCATCCTTCTTGTCGAGGACAATGGCGACCTCAGGGCGCTGCTGCTCCAGATGCTGCGGCGGAGCGGGTTCCGCGCAAACAGGGCGAGGAATGCGGTCGAGATGCGGGAGATCATGGGCGGCAGCCAGGTCGACCTCCTCCTGCTGGACGTGATGCTTCCCGGCATCTCCGGCTTCGAGATCTGCCGCGAGATCAGGGCGAGGAGTTCCATCCCCATCATCCTGCTGACCGCTCTCGGCGAGGCACATGACCGGGTCATCGGGCTGGAGCTGGGCGCGGACGACTACATCGTGAAGCCGCCGGACTCCCGCGAGCTGGTGGCGAGGATCCGTGCCGTCCTGCGCAGGCGCCAGCGGATGACCCCGGAGGAGCAGGAGACGAGGCGGGACCGGGCGGAGTTTCGCGGATGGCTGCTGGACACCCGGCAGCGCGAGCTGACCGCCCCGGACCAGAGCAGGATCGAGCTCACCAGCGGCGAGTACGACCTGCTCCTGGCCTTCGTGGAGCGCCCCCAGCGCATACTCTCGCGCGAGCAGCTCCTGGACATCGCGCGCGGAAGGGCGCTGGGCGGGCTCGAACGGTCGGTCGACGCCCAGATCAGCAGGCTCCGCTCCAAGCTGGGCGGCCGCGGCCCGCGAGGCGAGGAGGTCATCAAGACGCTCCGGGGGGCCGGGTACATGCTCGCGGCGCCGGTGGCCTGGCGGTGACGGCGCCGAGGCGCTCCAGGTGGCTGAACTCCTTCGCCCTGCAGATCCTCGCTCCCGGGGCCCTGGCCCTGATCGTGCTGCTCGGCGTCAGCCTCGCCCTCCACAGCTACATCCTGCGCGACGCCGCGGAGCGCGGGGCGGCGGAAGTGGCGGTCTCCCGCATCTACTCGACCGTCCGGCAGATCGCCTCCCTGCCTCCCGACGAGCGGACAGGCGCCGCCAGGCGCAATTCCACTCCGGACATGGAAGTGGAATGGTCCGCACGCACGGCCGTACCCGATGGGAGCGACCTTGACGACGATCTCAGGGCCATCGTGTCCGGCCCGCCCGAGTGGCTGGCCGTCCGGGTTAGGCTGGATGCGTCCGGCACCTCCGGCAATGTCCAGGATGTCGCGATCAGCGTCCAGCTGCCGGACAGTACATGGGTGAACGCCAAGCTCCGAGCCGTCTCGCTGCTCAGCGCCGACGACGTGGCCTTCCGCATCGCCATCATGCTGACGGCGGGGACGCTCCTGGCGCTCGCGGCCTTCGCCTCGCGCCTGATCGCGAAGCCCCTGGCCCTCCTGGCCACGCGGGCGCGGAACCTGCCCGCCAACGGCGTCCTCAAACTCGACGGCTTGGCCTCACCCACCGAGGTCCGGGACGTCGCCGAAGCGTTGGAGGCCGCGACGTCCCGCACCAGGGAGTTGCTGCAGCAGAGGTCGCTCGCCCTCGGAGCCCTCTCGCACGACCTGCTGTCCCCGCTCGCCCGCATGCGCCTCCGGGCGGAGGACATCGTCGACGACCACGCCAGGGGCCGAATGCTCCAGGACGTCCGCGAGATGGCCGAGATGGTGACGGACGTCCTGGCCTACCTGCGTGGCGGGGACGGCGGCGGGGAAGCCGCCACCAGGATCTCGCTGGTCTCGCTGGTCCAGGTGGTGGTCGACGAATGCGCCGAGGAGGGCGCCCTCCTCGAGGAACGCGCCTATGAGGACTCCACTGTCCTCGCGCAGCCGACGGCCCTGAAACGAGCAATCCGCAACGTGCTCGGCAATGCCGTCAAGTACGGGCGCTCCCCTTGGGTGGAGGTGCTCCGGCGCGGCAATGAGGCCATTGTGGCCGTCGGGGATAGCGGCCCGGGCGTGGCGCCGGGCGATCTGGAGCGGGTCTTCGAGCCGTTCTTCCGGGGGGACGAGGCGCGGGCGGCGGGCGAAGGGAGTGGCCTGGGCCTGCCAACCGCCAAAGCCATCGCGGAGGCCCATGGGGGGCGCCTTGAGATGCAGAGCATCCAGGGCATCGGCACTGTCGTGAAACTCACCCTGCCGAGCGCCCGGGCGGCCTGACGGCGGTCCGCATCCCCCGCCTACTGTTCCTGCCGCCTCGAGGCGCCACGGACGGCGGGAGCGCATGCTGTCGGATCAGCCTGCGCCGCCGGTGGCCGTCTGAACCCGGTCGCGTGCCTCGTAAGAAATCGATGCAATTCGGTCAGGCTGCCGCACGATTGGACCCGTACATCGCCAGCTCCAGCGCAACAGGCGCTGTTTACGCAGGAACCGATGATGCCGAAGTCTCGACTGATGTTGGCGGTGACCCTTCCCTTTCTCATGGCGGGCTGCGCGGGCCTGGATGGGTCGCCCTCGTACCCCCACGTTGTCGCGAACGGCGAGAACACGACGATCGACTACGGGCCGGGTCCGAGGAACAACATCGTCGGCGGCGGTGCCGTCGCGCTTTCGGGCGGGGCGGGCGAGACCCTCACCATCACGCACTTCGACCGCTCCAAGGCGCAGATGCCGCCAGCGGGCATGACTCCAGTAATCGAACAGCAGGGGGAGAACACCAAGATCGTGTGGGTTCCGTTGCCATCCAGCGCACTGGCAGCGAGGTGAGTTCGCCGATACCCCGGCGCTCCCGAGCGCCGGGCGCAAGCGTGGCTGCATGCGTCGGGTGTTGCAGTGCCTGTCGCTAATGCAACATCGATGGCTCCGCTGCTTACTTCCGGCCCGTGCTTACTTCCGGCCCGCCGTCCGGGAACCGACATGCAGCTTTCGAACCTACAGCGCCCTCCCAATGTCCGCTTCCGCTCACTGGCGCCGCAGGAGCGGACACGCAGTTATCGACCAGAGGCTGCCGGGTACCCGAACGCAACACCGAAGTCCCTTCCCTCCGAAACCTGGCGAAGTCGCCGCGGCAACAATGGAGCACGGGCGCCATCCTACCCGCCTAGACCAGATGTCCGTCTGAGGCGGGCCACCCCGCCTCAGACGGACATCTGGTCTAGGATGCTTGCGAAGTGCAGGAACTCGACCGCATCTGCGGTTCGCAGCGCCCCGGCATCGCGCCCGACCCTGACCCTGACCAAGCCATCTGCCGACGCCAGGTGCAGAGCAGGCCGCCGCCGCCGATTCCATGCCGCCGGGCAACCGCGATCGGGAAGACGCCCGGCTCCAGGCTCTCCACAACTACGCCACGTTTCTGCTCAGGCGTCCAAATCCGCCGCCGCTCACCGCGGATGATCACCTCGATCGGCGTCTCGCGCACACTCCTACGATTAATCGTAGGAGCGTCCTCAGCATCGATCATCTGCAGTGGCAGCGTCTTGCCCATACCGCGTTTGCATCACAAGGCTATCCAACGCCGCAATGTGCTGCTGGCGCGACGCTCACCTTTCCCTGAGCATAGGGGCGATAGAGATAGTCCGGGAAGATCGTCAGCAGCGAGCACACGAGCAGTTCCAGCATGGCTCAGGCCTCATGACGCGCGCGCGCAATCTCGGCTGCGCGCTGTGGCGGTGCGATGTCCGTGGCATGGCGTTCCGCCTGCTCCTTCACCGCGTCGTGTCCTAACGGTTGGCCGGCGGCGGCGTCCTCCTCGCCGATGGTGTCGCCCCCGCCCGGCTTCAGGCCGGCCACCATTTCCGCCGAACCGGCGATGCGGCGCAGCGGCCCGGTGAAGTCGGGCAGGTCAATCAGGGCGAGGAGCAGGCCCACCACCCAGAAGATGTGCATCTGCGTGAACAGCGCGAGCAGGCCCAACACGGCCACGATCTCGAACTGCAGCTTGTGCCCGCGGTGGGCCATGCGCTCCGGCAGAGTATGCAGCCGCAGGAAGAGCAGGCCGAAGGCCAGCATCGCGATGGCCAGGAAGATGCCCGTGCCGATCAGCACCGGGTCCGCCCCATCAGGTCCGGGGAGGAAGAACGGCAGGTGAGGCGGCGCCGCAGCGTGGGGAGACGTTTCCAACAGCCTGTCCCTTGGAGATGGCATGCCCAGGTCAATCGATCTGACGAGCCGCACCTTCCGCAGGGCCTGCCAGCTTTCGCCGTAATCCCGGCCGAAGGTGGCGCAGCTCGACCGCGGCCACCTGAGCTATGATGATTCCCGTTCACTTCGGCCGAAGCCGCGGCGTCCCCCTGATGGCGGCTGAAATATAGCGCCCGCGGGACCGCAACCTTCCTGGAATCGCTGTCAGGATTCTTTAGCAACCTTGTCGCGGTGCGCCATGAGGAGCAGCACAAGCCGCTGCCGTTCAGTTGGGTTAAACGCGCGACGGTTTGGTTGCGTGCTGAGGATTCACCTAATCCCACGATCGGCCATGGGCATCTGGACATCACTGACCTCCTCGCGGTCCTCCTGCACAAAACGGTCCATATCTCGGAGGCAGTGCCTCGCTGCTACCGGCTTGGCCTCGCCACGTATCGGTCACCTGATTGACCGGCGCGGTGGCCGACCCGTGCTGGCCGCTAGCGCCGTCCTGCTCTCCGCTGGCCTGCTGCTGCTCGGGTTGGCACCAAGCCTGCCGGTCTTCGTGCCGGCCTGGGTCGTCCTCGGGTTAGACATGGGCGCCGGGCTCTACGACCCGGCCTTCTCGACGCTGGGGCGGCTCTATGGCGAGCAGGCTCGCTCGGCCATCACCCACGTCACCCTGTTCGGCGGCTTCGCCAGCACGGTCTGCTGGCCGCTCAGCGCCTTGCTGGTGGATCACCTGGGCTGGCGCGGCGCCTGCCTGACCTACGCCGCCATCCACCTCGCGGTGGTGCTGCCGCTCTACCTGTTCGGGGTGCCGCGTGAAGCCGCCAAGCCCCCTCCGGCGCCCAAGGCTGCTGCGGCAACCGGGCACGTGCAGGCGAACCAACGCTACGCCTTCATCGTGCTGGCGGTGGGCTTCACTCTGGCGGCCGTCATCATGACCGTGCTCTCAGTTCACCTGCTGACGCTGCTCCAGTCGCAAGGGTTGGCCCTGGCCGCCGCCGTCGCCCTGGGCACGCTGATTGGGCCCGCTCAGGTCGGCGCCCGCGTGCTGGAGATGCTCTTCGGCAAGAAGGCTCACCCGATCTGGAGCCTGCTCGCGTCTGCCGTGCTGGTGGCCGTCGGACTCGGCATGCTGGTGGGCGCGCCGGGCGTCGTGGCGGCGGGCATCGTCATGTACGGCATGGGCAGCGGCATCCGCTCCATTGCCCGCGGGACGGTGCCCTTGGCCCTGTTCGGCAAGGAGGGCTACGCCGTGCTGATGGGCCGCATCGCGATGCCGACCCTCATCGCGCAGGCTGCATCGCCTTTCCTTGGCGCATGGCTGCTGGACAGCTTCGGCACTCAGGTGACGCTGGCCGTCCTTTGCGGGGTAGCGGTGCTGAGCATCCTGATGGTGCTGGCGCTCGTGCCGTACGCGCTCCGGCGGCAGCGCGCCGACGCCCGGCATGCGCCTTGACCTTCCCACGGAAGTAGGATGCAGGCTGCTAGGTCAGACGCAGTGATGGAGAGCAGTTTGTCGGCTACACGGCTTGGCGAAGGGGTGAACTGGATAGGGGTGACCACCCTCTACCGGCGCGAGGTGCAGAGATTCCTTGCTGTCGCAGCCCAGACCGTGGGCGGCCCGGTCGTGAGCACGCTGCTCTTCCTGGCGGTCTTCGGCGTCGCGCTCGGCCGCCATGCACCGGCGCCGGGCGGCGTGCCCTACTTGGTCTTCGTCACTCCGGGTCTCGTCATGATGGCGATGTTGCAGAACGCGTATGCCAACACCTCGTCGTCTCTCCTTGTCGCCAAGGTCCAGGGAAACATCGTCGACCTCCTGCTGGCGCCGCTCGGGCCGGGGGAGTTCCTGACTGGCATGGCACTCGGGGGCGTCACACGAGGCATCCTGGTGGGCGCGCTGACTGCCCTGGCCGCCGCGCTCTTCGTGCCGCTGCCGCTCGCGAACCTCGCCCTCTGCCTGTTCTATGCCGTCGGCGGCTCCCTCCTGTTCGCACTGTTGGGCGTCTTGGGTGGCCTATGGGCCCAGAAGATGGACCACCAGGCTGCCGTCACGAACTTCATCATCGCGCCGCTGACGCTGCTGTCCGGCACCTTCTATGCGGTCAGCAGTCTGTCTGAGCCATTCCGCTCCATCGCCTACGCCGATCCCGTCTTCTACATCGTCGATGGCTTCCGGCACGGCATCACCGGCCACTCAGAAGCATCACCGCTCGCTGGAATCCTCGTGGTGCTCGTCGCCAACGCCCTGCTCGGCGTCCTCTGCCACCGGCTGCTCGCGTCGGGCTGGCGGCTGCGCCAGTGACCCGGCCGACATCGAGAACGAGTTCCGCGATGACCGACCGTGACCAGCCCGCAGCGGCCATCGCGGTGGAAGGCCTCGAGAAGGTCTATCCGGGTACGGGCGGACGGGCAGCCAAGCACGCCCTCAAGGGGGTGAACCTGACCATCCCACGGGGCAGCATCTTCGGCCTGCTCGGGCCAAACGGCGCAGGGAAGTCGACCCTCATCAACATCCTGGCCGGACTGGTGCGGAAATCGGGCGGGACAGCGCGCGTCTGGGGCATCGACATCGACAAGGCGCCCCGGGCGGCAAGGGCTGCGATCGGTGTCGTCCCCCAGGAACTCACCCTGGATCCCTACTTCCCGGCCCGCGCCGCGCTGGAACTCCAGGCAGGGCTGTTCGGGATTCCCAAGGCCGCCCGACGGACGGACGAGCTCCTCGAGGTCTTGGGGCTGGCGGACAAGGCCACGGCACCTGCTCGCAGTCTATCCGGAGGCATGCGGCGGCGGCTGATGGTGGGCAAGGCACTGGTCCACAGCCCGCCCGTCCTCGTTCTGGACGAGCCCACCGCAGGCGTCGACGTCGCCTTGCGCCAGCAGCTTTGGGACTACGTCCGCCTGCTCAACCAACGCGGCACCACCGTCCTGCTCACGACCCACTACCTCCAGGAGGCAGAGGCTCTTTGCGACCAGATCGCTGTCCTGGCTGACGGCCAGATCGTCGCGCATGACACCACGGACGCCCTCTTCCGGCGCGTGGAGGACCAGGAACTTGTGGTCAATGTCTCTGCGCCCCTCGGCGCCATCCCAGACAACCTTCTTCCCTTCAACCCCATCCTGGCGGCTCCACAGCGGCTGGTGTTCCGGTTCGCGCAGGCGAGCGGCAATGTTGACGAGATGCTCGACGCCATTCGCGCCGCAGGGCTGCGCATAGCCAGCGTGACCACCAAGCAGCCGGACCTGGAGGACGTCTTCCTTCAATTGGTGCAAGGTCCAGCCAGCGACTTCGAAGGGGCGTCTGGTCGGTAACGCACATGCCCCAGTACCGCATTGCCTTCGCCCAGCAGCCGCACTCCCCAGACACTTTGTGGCCCAGGTTGATAAGGTGTGGCGGCTGGCCTGCGAGGCCGACCGCAAACCTTCTTCAACTCACCTCCGTTCGCCGCTATGATAATGGGATGTCTCGCTGCCTGCTCAGGCTCGTCATCATTGCCATCACGATCTGCGCCTTTGTCGGTGCGGGCCTGGTGCAGAACCTGCCGCTGCCCACGAATGCGGCCTCGCTAGACATGACCATGATGGCCGACCAGGGGAGCGAGGACAGTGCATCGATGCCATGCCACGACACTTCCGTACCGCCCTGCAAGGACCAGATGCCCGGTTGCATGACTGACATCGGCTGCATCTTCACGGTTGCGCTTCCTGCTCTTTCCATACGCGTTGCCGGGCGTCTGGAATGGAACCCGGTCACCTACTGGTCAGCGATAGGCCCCACCGGCGGCATCTCGCCCGAGCCCTCCGTAGAACCTCCCATCCACTTCGTCTGAGCTGAGCGGTACGCGCCCATTGGGCCGACGCCGTTTCATCCGCCGTTCTCCGATGGTCCCAGTGCGTCCGCCTCCAACTGGTTCGGGGCGTCGCTGCCGACCGGGAGCGGGCGGGCATTCAGACGACATCAGCCACTCATTGCGAACGCTTGGGTGGCCCACGGATAGGACACCATCATGCTTTCTAAGCTCCTGCGCGCTGGCGTGCTCGGCGCCGTCACCGTCGTCGCGACCTCCCCTCTGGGCCACGGTGCCCTCGCTGCTGCCAGCGACTACCGCTTCGAACTGGCCGAGGCTCGCCCCGCAGGGCCCGGCAAGACGGACGTGACCCTCCGCCTCGTGCGGACCTCGGACGGCAGGCCGGTGCCGGACGCGGTCATCTTCCAGACCCGGGCCGACATGGCGCCTGCGGGCATGCCGACCATGGCGGGCAACGTCGCGCCGCAGGCGGGCCAGCAGCCGGGCACCTATCGATTCCAAGTGGACACCGGCATGGCCGGGGGCTGGGCGCTGACGCTGGCCGCCAAGGTCCAGGGCGAACCCGAGACGGTGCGCGCCACGGTCACCTTCAACGCGGCTCGATGAGATGCCGCGCCAGCCATGGGGGGCCTCCGCGCCCCCGCTCCGCACCTGGCGATGGCCCGGCGTGGCCCTTGCCGGTGGCCTGACACTCGCGCTCCTGGCCGGGTCCGGCCAGGCGCAGACCAGGACGGCGCAGCGGACCCCGGGGGGAGCACTCCCCGGGGCCACCCTGGAGAGCGTGCTCGGCGCCGCGCGCCAGCTCAGCCCCGAGCTTGCGGCGCGTGCCCTCGACACCGCCGCCGCCCGGGCGCGCGTGGACATTGCCGGGTCGTTCCCCGATCCGACCGTCCGGGTCATGTCGGACGAGATGCCCCGGAGTTCGGGACCTCGTGAGAACATGATGATCTACAGCTTCGAGCAGGAGATCCCGCTCTGGGGCAGGCGCGATCTGCGCCGCCAGGTTGCCCGGGCCGAGGTCGACCAGATGACCGCCCAGGTCCAGGCGGCCGACGCTGAGCTGGTCGAGAAGGTGAAAGTCGCCTTCGCCCGCTACTACACGTCCCATCAAGCCGTCCGACGGGCGTCGGACCAGCATCGGGCAATCCATGGTGTCGCGGAGGCCGCGCGGGAGCGCTATGCCCTGGGCCGCGGGGAGCAGCAGGAGGTCTTCAGGGCTGAAATCGAGGCTACACTTGTGGCGGCCGAGATCCTGCGCCTCGAGGCATCGCTTAGGAGCGCGCGGGGCCAGCTGAACGCGCTTCTGAATCGCCCGGCAGATGCGACGCTCGCCGCGCCTGAGCGGCTGCGGCCGCTCCCCGATGCCCGCGCGCTGGACGTCACGCGCTTGCTGGAGCGCGCGCGTGCCGCCAGCCCCACCCTGGCCGCGGACGCAGCCGCCATCAGCGCGGCCGAGACCAACCGGGCCCTGACCGAGCGGAACTGGTATCCGGACGTCACCGTGGGCGCCGCTGCCATTGACCGGGGGAGCTATGGGCCGACCGGCTACCAGGCATGGATCGGGATGAAGGTGCCTCTCCAATGGGGGCTGCGCGACGCCCAGGCGCGGGAGGCCGGAGCCCAGGCAAGTGCCGCCCGCGCGCGGTTGGAGGCCCGCGAGCAGCAGATCCGCGGCGACCTGGCCGACGCCGTAGCCGGAGCCGAAGGAAGCCGCCGGACCATGGACCTGATCCGGCGCCAGCTCGTGCCCCAGGCCGAGGCGCTCGTGCGCGCCGGGACTGCCGGATACGGTCTTGGCAGGGTCGACTTGGCGACGGTGCTGCGGGCGCAGCACGACCTCATCGGATACCGCCTGCAACTCCTGTCCGCCGAGTTCGACGGGCAGCGCCAAATGGCGGCCATCGAGCGCCTTGTCGGAGGTGACCTGTGAGCGCGCGCCGCATCCTCCTAGCCTCAGCCGCGCTCGCGACAGCCGCCGCTCTGGGCGTTCTCTGGCTCGCCGGAGGCCAGCCCCGCGGACTGGTCACTGGCGCCGCAGTGGCGCAGCCGCCGCCCGCCGCGCGGCAACCCCTCTATTACCAGGCTCCCTCCGGCACCGATTTCTCACCGACACCAAAGAAGGATGCACAGGGCCGCGACTACGTGCCGGTCTACGAGGAAGGCGACCAAACACCCACGCCATCGGCGGCGTCCGCGGCGTCACCGGCGCGGCCGCCGCTCTACTACCAGGCCCCGTCCGGCAGGCCCGAGTACTCCGCCGCCCCAAGGAAAAGCGCCGACGGGCGCGACTTCGTCCCCGTCTACGAGGACGCCAGTGCCCCCGGTCCCGCTCCGGCGCCCGCACCCTCGTCGGCCGGGGGCCGTGGGCGCATCCTCTACTACCGGAACCCGATGGGCCTGCCCGACACCTCACCGGTGCCCAAGAAGGACTCGATGGGGATGGACTACATCCCCGTCTACGAGGACGAGGCCAACCAGCCCGCGGGCACCGTCACCGTCAGCCCGGAACGGGTGCAGATGCTTGGCGTCCGCACGGAGACGGCTGCCGAGCGCTCCATGACCCGCTCCATCCGGGCGGTTGGCACGGTCGCCGTGGACGAGCGGCGCCTTGCCGTCGTGGCTCCCCGCTTCGAGGGCTGGATCCAGAAGCTCCTCGTGAACGAGACGGGGCAGCCGGTGCGGCGGGGACAATCCCTCTTCGAGTTCTACAGCCCCGATCTGGCACTCGCCGAGCAGGAGTACGTCGTGGCCCGCCGGTTGGACGCGGGCGTCGCCGCGGCTGCCCTGGCGCGCCTTCGCAACTTCGACCTGCCGCCGGACGAGGTCGCACGTCTGCAGCGCACCGGCACGGTCAGCCGCGTGTTGACACTGGCCTCGCCGATGGACGGCGTGATTCTCGAAAAGGCTGCTCTCCAGGGCATGCGCTTTGCACCCGGGGAGATGCTCTACCGCATCGCCGACCTTTCCACCGTGTGGCTCCTGGCCGACGTGTTCGAGCAGGATCTGGGGCTCGTCGGCCCCGGGCAGGAAGCCAGCATCAGCCTGACTGGATATTCAGACCGGCGCTTCGCCGGGAAGGTCACCTTCGTCTACCCGACGGTGAACGCGACGACGCGCACGGCCAAGGTGCGCGTGGAGATCCCCAACCCGGGCCAGCTGCTCAAGCCGGACATGTACGCGACCGTCGAGATCGCGGCGCCTTTGGGATCCGCCCCCGTCGTGGCTGTCCCCGATTCCGCCGTGCTCGACAGCGGTACGCGGCAGGCCGTCCTCGTGGAGCGCGAGCCCGGCCGCTATGAGCCCCGCACCGTGTCGACCGGCCGCCGGGCCAACGGCCTGGTGGAAATCCGCCAGGGCATCCGGGCGGGCGAGCGCGTGGTCGTCGGCGCCAACTTCCTGATCGACGCCGAGAGCAATCTCAGGGCCGCGCTGCAGACCTTCGCGGCCCCGCCCGCTTCCGGTCAGGAGGCGCCGCGATGATCGCCCGCGTCATCCGCTGGTCGGTGGCCAGCCCCTTCCTGGTACTGCTCGCCACGCTGTTCCTGGTCGGCGCGGGCGTCTGGGCGGTGCGCAACACGCCGCTGGACGCCGTCCCGGACCTCTCCGATGTCCAGGTCATCGTCTATACCGATTACCCAGGCCAGGCGCCGCAGGTGGTCGAGGACCAGGTCACCTATCCTTTGACCACGGCGCTCCTGACCGTCCCGCGGTCGAAGGCGGTCCGCGGCTTCTCCTTTTTCGGCTCGTCCTTCGTCTACGTGGTTTTCGAGGACGGCACCGACCTCTACTGGGCCCGCAGCCGGGTGCTCGAGTACCTCAGCCAAGCTGCACGGCGCCTCCCGGAAGGCGTGACGCCGTCCCTGGGACCAGACGCCACCGGCGTGGGCTGGGTCTACCAGTATGTTGTCACGGGGGCGCAGCGCACCTTGGCCGAGCTGCGGTCCATCCAGGACTGGTTCCTTCGCTATCAGCTCGCCCGGGCCGACGGCGTGGCCGAGGTGGCCAGCGTCGGCGGCTTCGTCCAGCAGTACCAGGTGGTCGTCGACCCCCAGCGCCTGCAGGCGTACCGCATCCCGCTCTCGCGGGTCACCGAGGCCATCCGCGCCAGCAACCGTGACGTCGGCGGCCGTTCGGTCGAGATGTCCGAGACGGAGTACCTGGTCCGCGGACGCGGCTACCTGCGGGGCATCCCCGACATCGAGCAGATCGTCCTCGCCATGCAGAACGGGGTCCCCGTCCTGCTCCGCGACGTCGCCCGGGTGGAGCTCGGCCCCGAGGAGCGCCGCGGCATCACCGAGCTGAACGGCGAGGGCGAGGTGGTCAGCGGCGTTGTGCTCCAGCGCGAGGGGCAGAACGCGCTCTCCGTCATCGACAGCGTCAAGCGCCGAATCGCCGAGATCGCGGGCAGCCTGCCTGAGGGGGTGACCGTCTCCTCCGTCTACGACCGCTCCGCGCTGATCGAACGGGCCATCGAGACCCTGAAGCACACGCTCTTGGAGGAGAGCCTCATCGTCGCGGTGGTCTGCGTGGTTTTCCTTCTGCATGTCCGCAGCGCGCTCGTGGCCATCCTGATGCTGCCGGTCGGCGTGCTCATCGCCATGACGCTGCTGCACCTGCTCGGACTGAGCTCGAACATCATGTCGCTCGGCGGCATCGCCATCGCGCTCGGCGCCATGGTCGACGCGGCCATCGTGATGATCGAGAACGCGCACAAGCGCCTTGAGCAGGCGGAACCGGGGGCGTCTCGCGTCCAGGTGCTGACGGAGGCCGCGGTCGAGGTCGGCCCCGCGCTGTTCTTCAGCCTGGCCGTCATCACCGTTTCCTTTCTGCCGGTCTTCACGCTGGAGGATCAGGAGGGACGGATGTTCAGGCCGCTCGCCTTCACCAAGACCTTCGCCATGGCGGCGGGCGCGCTGCTGTCGGTGACCCTGGTGCCGGTGCTGATGGTGCTGTTCGTCCGCGGCCGCATCATGCCGGAGCGCCGCAACCCGGTGAACCGGCTGCTCATCTGGCTCTACCGCCCCCTCATCGCAGGCGTCCTCCGGGCCAAGACGCTGACGATCCTGGTCGCGATCATCGCAATCGGCGCGACCGCTTGGCCCCTGGCGCGCCTCGGCAGCGAGTTCATGCCGACCCTGAACGAGGGGACGCTGATGTACATGCCGGTCAGCCTGCCCGGGCTGTCCGTCACCAAGGCGGCCGAGCTCCTGCAGACGCAGAACCAGGTCATCCGGAGCTTTCCTGAAGTGGCGAGCGTCTACGGCAAGGCGGGCCGCGCGGCGACCGCGACGGATCCGGCACCGACCGAGATGTTCGAGACCATCATCAACCTCAAGCCGGAGAGCGAGTGGCGACCTGGCGTCACCGTGGATTCCCTGATTGCTGAGATGGACGCGGCGCTCCGGATGCCCGGGGTCAGCAACGCCTGGACCATGCCCATTAAGGCCCGCACCGACATGCTCTCGACCGGCATCCGCACCCCGGTGGGCGTCAAGGTCTACGGGCCGGACCTGGCGGGCATCGACCGGCTGTCCCGCGAGGTGGAGGCCGCCGTCCGAACGGTGCCCGGGACGACCAGCGCCTTCGCCGAGCGGGTCGAGGGCGGATACTACCTGGAGATCGAACCCGACCGGGCGGCCCTGGCGCGCCAGGGCCTGATGGTCGGTGACCTCCAGGAAACCATAGCGACCGCCCTTGGAGGCGAGCCGGTCACCACCACCGTGGAGGGCCGCGCACGTTACACGGTCAACGTCCGGTATCCGCGCGGTCTCCGCAGCGACCCTCAAGGAATCGTGGCACAGGTCCTCGTGCAGAACACGCAGGGCGCCGCCATCCCCCTGGGGCAGTTGGCGACCGTCCAGCTACGGCGCGGTCCGCCGACCATCCGGACCGAGAACGCCCAACTGCTGAACTACGTCTATGTTGACATGCACGGCCGCGACATCGGCGGCTACGTGGCCGACGCGCAGCGTGCCGTGGCCGAGCGGGTCCGGATGCCGCCGGGATACCACGTCGAGTGGAGCGGCCAGTTCGAGTACATGCAGCGCGCCAAGGCGAAACTGGCCATTGTCGTGCCGGTCACGCTGCTCATCATCTTCGTGCTGCTCTACCTGAACTTCGGGCGCCTCACCGAGACGCTCATCGTCATGCTCTCGGTGCCCTTCGCGCTCGTCGGGGGCGTCTGGCTCATGTTCCTGATGGGCTTCAACATGAGCGTCGCCGTCGCGGTCGGGTTCATCGCGCTCGCCGGGGTGGCGGCCGAGACCGGCGTCATCATGCTGATCTACCTGGACCACGCCCTCGCCGAGGTTCGGGAGCGATGCGACGTCGAAAGACGGCCGCTGACGCGGGAGGATCTGCACCACGCCATCATGGAAGGCGCGGTCGAGCGGGTGCGGCCCAAGATGATGACAGTGACCGCCATCATGGCGGGGTTGCTGCCTATCCTCTGGAGCACCGGCACGGGCTCAGAACTCATGCAGCGCATCGCCGCCCCGATGGTGGGCGGCATGGTCTCCTCGACCGTTCTGACGCTGCTCGTGATCCCGGCGATCTACGGCGCGGTGAAGGGGTGGCCCCTCCCGAGGGCCGCGGCCGCCAAGACCGGGGCGCCTCAGAAATCGCCCAGGATACGAGCGGCGCCTGCCTCCGCCGCCCCGCCCTCGATGTTGGGCGCGGCGCCATCACTGAGCCGACCGAAGGAGAGAAAGCGGTGATGGGGCAACGCGAGGGCGTGTGGGCGCAGCGAAGACTGGTGCTCGCCACCATCATTGCACTTTTCTCTGCGGCAGGCGGTGCTGTCTGGTTCGCGTGGCATAGCCGGTCCGGCTTGGCGCCAGACACGATCAATCCGGGCGATCCAGTGCAGGTCGCGCTGGGCCGCCGCGTCTACGCCGACCAGTGTGCGCAATGTCACGGCACGAAGCTCGAGGGCCAGCCGAACTGGCGGTCGCGCAGGCCCGATGGAAGACTGCCTGCGCCGCCGCACGACGTTTCGGGACACACTTGGCACCATGGGGACGCGGTGCTGTTCCGGATCACCCGGGAGGGTATCTCGGCTGTTGTCGGAGGCGGCTACGAGAGCGACATGCCGGGCTTCCGAGGTGTCCTATCAGACGCCGAGATCCGGGCAGCGCTTGCTTTCATCAAGAGCACTTGGCCTGATCGCGAGCGCGGCTTGCAAGAGCGCCAGAGCCACTTCGAAAGGCAGCCGCCGTGACAACCTGACCAAGGCTCGGGACGTTGACCGACAGTTCTGGATGCTTCCAATGACGGTTTCCTCGGATATGCGCCAGGGGATGTGTCCCGGCCCGGAGTGCCTCTGCCGTGCTTAGGGTCGATCGGGTGCCGCCAGTGCGCGGCGGCATGCGGGAGGCTCGGGATCGAGGAGGGGCATCCAGAGGGGCGCCGATGTTCGGCAACTGTTCACGCGCCCACCTTTAGAATTCCTGCATGGACGGGGCTAGCCCGGCCGCTACGGGGAAATCCATCAAGGAGTTGACTGGGCCAGTGCGGCTACACCCTGCCGGACCAGGATGGAACGCCGTTTCGGCCGCGCACCAGAGACAAGTGTGGCGTGGTAGGAAGGCACACCATCCTGAAATATTTTGTCATACTTGAGCAATCTAGCGTTCTTAATTGAGCGCTAGCTCATCTTCATGGCCTGCGCAGGGGCGGATTTGGTCCGCTGGCCCGTCAGGTATCACATGGGGTGAGATGAATGGGTTTCCGCACCAGCCTGGCGACTGCCACATTGATGGCTCTGGGCGTCGCCGCAATCAACGTGTCCCCCGCTGTGGCGGACTCCGCCTACCAAGCTTTCGGCACCCGCGGCCGCGCCCAAGACGTCAAGCGTACCATTGATGTCGTTATGCGGGACAACTCATACCAGCCGCAGCGCATTCAGGTTCGGGCAGGTGAAACTGTGCGCTTCCGCATCCGGAACGCCGGTGAGCTTCTGCACGAGTTCAACATCGGCACCGCCGCGATGCATCAGCAGCATCAGCGTGAAATGCGGGCCATGTTCGAGAGCGGGATGATGACCGCGACCAGCATGGCGCCCATGGCAAACATGGACCATTCGAAGATGCCGAACATGGATCATTCGAACATGGGTCACGGGAATATGGGGCATGGCAACATGCCGATGCGTCATGACGACCCGAACGCCCTTCTGGTTGAGCCCGGCAAGACAGGCGAGATGATCTTCAAGTTCACACGTCCTGCCACGCTCGAGTTTGCCTGCAACATCCCGGGCCACTACGAGTCCGGCATGGTGGGCAAGGTGGACTTCGCACGCTGATTCCGACAAGGCCCCGGCTAGCCGCCTGGAGTGAGAAGAGAGTGATGCACAACAGAACCTTGAGCAGGCGGCAGGCACTGGGCCTCGGAGTCGCCGCGCTGGCGTTCCCGGCCGCGCCCGGCGCCCTGGCGCAGCCCGCCGTCGGCCGGGCCATGCCACGCGAGTTCAATCTGACCCTGTCCCACGTGACGGCCAACATCACCGGGCGCCGCCGCCCCGCCATGGCCATCAACGGGCAGATTCCCGGCCCCGTCCTACGCTTCCGCGAGGGCGAGGAGGTGGTGATCAACGTGGCCAACCGGCTGCGCGAGCACACCTCGATCCACTGGCACGGCCTGATCCTGCCGAGCAGCCAGGATGGCGTGCCGGGCATCAGCGACGGCTTTCAGGGCATCAACGCGGGCGGGACGCACCAGTACCGCTTCCCGCTCGTCCAGGCCGGCACCTACTGGTACCACAGCCACTCGGGCCTGCAGGAGCAGTCCGGGATCTACGGCTCCATCGTCATCGATCCCGCGACGCCGGAGCCCTTCGGCTACGACCGCGACTATATCATCCAGTTGTCGGACTGGACGGACGAGACGCCGAGCCACGTCATTGCCAACCTCAAGCGTGATCCCGGTTACTACAACTACAACAAGCGCACCCTGGCCAGTCTGATCGGCGAGCTCCGCCGCGCGCCGGACGGCGCCGCCCGCTCGGCCATCGTCTCCGACCGCATCATGTGGGGCGACATGCGGATGGACCCGACCGACATCGAGGATGTCGGCGGCTACACCTACCTCGTCAACGGCCACACCCCGGCGCAGAACTTCACCTCGCTGTTCCGGCCGGGTGAGACGGTGCGCCTGCGCTTCATTAACAGCGGCGCCATGACGCATTTCGACGTGCGCATCCCTGGGCTCGAGATGATCGTGGTGCAGGCGCACGGCAACAACGTCCGCCCCGTCACCGTGGACGAGTTCCGGATCGCCCCGGCCGAGACATTCGACGTGCTGGTGCGTCCCCGCGACGGACGCCAGTACCAGGTGCTGGCCGAAACCATGGGGCGCCAGGGCTTCGCGCAGTTCAGCCTGGCCACGCAGGAGGGCTTGCCTGCCCTGGCGCTGCCGCCGCACCGCCCGCGCCCCGTGCTCACCATGGCCGACATGGGCATGAACTACGGGCCGAGCGGATTGGACCGCGGCACGCCGCTGCCGGAGGTGGACGCCCCAGGCCATGTTGCGCCCATGGACATGGGCGGCATGGGGGGGATGGACCACTCCTCCATGCAGATGCCTGCCGGAGGCTCCGCAGGCATGCAGGGCGGCTCCATGGGCGGCATGAATCATGGAAGCATGGCTGGCATGGACCACTCCTCCATGCCCGGGATGGACCACTCGGGCATGGCCGGAATGGACCATGGCGCTATGGGCCATGGCGGCATGGCGATGCCGGACCCGCTGGTGAACGATGTCGGTGCGCCACCAGGCGCCCGCGTGCTGTCCTACCGCGACCTGCGCGCCGCCAAGCCGCTCTATCCGGTCCGCGAGCCAACTCGCATCATCGAGATCCGGCTGACCGGCAACATGGAACGGTACTTCTGGTCCATCAACGGCAACAGCTTCAGCCAGGCGCAGCCCATCCAACTGTACCTCGGTGAGCGGGTTCGTTTCCGCTTCGTCAATGAGACGATGATGGCTCATCCTATGCACATTCACGGCATGTGGATGATCCCGCAGGTGGGCAACGGAGCCGAGAACCCGCTGCTGCACACGGTGAATATCAAGCCGGGGTCAATCCTGGACATCGACATGGAGGTCGATGCACCGGGTGGCTGGGCCTTCCATTGCCACATGCTCTACCACATGGAAACCGGCATGATGCGCAAGATCTCCGTCGTCAACTCCCCTCGAACTGCCTCCGCAGGATGAAGCGCATGCCAGGGATGAACTTCCAGCGGATCGGATTGGCTGTGGGGACGGCCATCATGTTGGCTTTCGGGGCTGGCACGGCGCGCGCGCAGGCGATGCAGCACAGCACCGAGCCGCCCTTCAGCCATGAGGTCTACACCGGCGCGGTGCTGTTCGAGACCTTAGAGTACGGCTTTGGGCTCGACGGGCCCAATGTCGGCCGCTGGGATGGCCAAGCCTGGTACGGCGGCGACACGGATCGCGTGTGGCTGAGGACGGAAGGCGAGACCACCCGCAGCGGGCGCGTCGAGCAGGCGGAGATTCAGCTGCTCTACTCGCGTCTGCTCGGCTACTACTGGGACATACAGGCTGGTATCCGCTATGATATTCGGCCGCTTCCGAACCGCGCCTATGGCGTCATCGGGCTGCAAGGGTTAGCGCCCGGGCTGTTTGAGGTCGGCCTTCAGGGCTTCGTCAGCCAGGAGGGGGATCTGTCCGCACGGGCCGAAGTTTCCTACGATGTCTACATCACGCAGCGGCTTGTGCTCCAGCCGAACGTGGAGGCCAATTTCGCACTTCAAAAGGTCCCGGAACTGGGTGTCGGTAGCGGCATAAATGACGTGGAAGCCGGTTTCCGCCTCCGCTACGAGGTCACTCGCGAAGTGGCGCCCTATATTGGGATCAACTACGAACGCAAGATCGGAGATACTGCCCGCTATGCTCGCGAAGAAGGTGAGCAGGTGGGAGCGTGGAACTTCGTAACCGGCGTCCGGTTGTTCTTCTGACAAAGGCGTTTGGGATGATCCGTTTCCTCTTGACTGCGATGCTCGCTACTACCAGCCTTTCCGCTGTTGCGGCAGAACCCGCTGCGACCGTACGAGAGTTGAACCGTGGCCCTGGGCAGGGCGAGGCCTTCGCCTATGACCCCGCCATCATCAGAATCCCCGTCGGTGGCTTTGTCCGGTTCGAGCCGACCGATAAAGGTCACAACGTTACCCCGATCCAGTCACTGTGGCCTGCGGGGGCCCCGCCGGTCACAGTGCCCTTCAACGCCGAAGGAACGGTGACCTTTGACCGGCCCGGCGTTTACCCCGTGCAGTGCACTCCCCACGCGGGATTGGGAATGGTGGCGCTTATCGTGGTGGGAGATGCCGACCTAGCTGCATTTGCACCGCGCGTGTCATCGGCTTCCGGCCTTGCGCCTAAGGCCAAGGCCAAATTGAGTGCTTTGGCAGGTGCAGCCGGTTAGCCCTGCAGGCGAGCGGGAGGGGCGGGGCAATCCGCTTCTTCCCGATGCGCACATCCTCGTTGTCGAAGACGATGGCGAAATGCGCACCCTTATCGCCAAGTTCCTCCGACAGAACGGCTACCGGGTCACCGGTGCCCGCAATGGCGCTGAGATGTGGGACACTCTAGCGCTATCCTCCGTGGATCTCGTGCTGCTTGACGTGATGCTACCGGGACAGTCCGGGCTCGATCTCTGCCGGGCGCTACGCGCGAAGACAGAGGTTCCCATCATTATGGTGACCGCCCGGGGAGAGGAGGCGGACCGGGTCGCGGGACTCGAACTTGGTGCCGACGACTACATCCCTAAGCCCTTTAGTCGCCCAGAACTGCTGGCTCGCATCCGGGCTGTGTTGCGGCGCGCCCAGGCCGGAACAGGGCGTACCGGCGTGACGATGGGAGACCGGATGACCTTCGCCAACTGGGTGCTCGACACCCGAAGGCGGGAACTCACAGCCCCCGACGGCTCGGCCGTCGACCTGTCGAGTGGCGAGTACGACCTGCTGCTGGCCTTCTGCGAGCACCCGCAGCGTGTCCTGTCGCGGGACCAGGTGTTGGACCTCGCCCGCAACCGAATCTCGGACAGCGTCGACCGTTCGGTGGACGTGATGGTCAGCCGCCTCCGGCGCAAGCTGGAACCGCTCGCCGATAGCCCTTCCATCATTAAGACGATCCGTAGCGCTGGTTACATGTTCGTCCCGGCCGTTACGCGCCAATGAGGCGGCTGCTGCCCAGCACCCTGGCCGGACGCATCATCCTGGTGCTGCTGGTCGGCCTGATGGCCTTCCACGTCGGAAGCCTGTGGCTGCACCAGACTGGCAGCGACATCCTCCTGGGCAGCACGCAGCAGAAGGTCACCGCTGAACGGATTGCCGCCGCCGCCCGCGCCATCGGCATGGTGCCGCAAGACGCCCGCGAGGCCGTGGCACAGGCCTTATCGTCGCCGGGCTTCCAAGTGCGCTGGCAACCCGGCGGCGCAGCGGGTGCGGTTGCGGCCCAGGATCTTGCCCATACGGGCCACCTGGAGGCTGAAGGCGCGATCAACCTGCCGGACGGCAGCCACCTCTGGTACCACGCCGACCCGCTGCAAGCGCAGCCGGAGCATGCGACGCTGCTCTCCACCACCGCGATGGCATTGGGCATCCTGGTGCTGGGCCTGCTGGTGGTGCGCCTGATCGCGCGGCCGCTGCGGGAGCTCTCCAGCGCGGCCGACCGCATCGGCAGGCCGGGGCAGACGGTCACCGTGCCCGAGGAGGGGCCGCGCGAGGTCCAGCAGGCGGCCCAGGCCTTCAACCGCATGCAGGCGCGCATCGACCGCCTCATCGCCGACCGGACCCAGGCGCTGGCGGCCGTCAGCCATGACCTCCGGACCCCATTGGCACGGCTGCGCCTGCGCGCGGGCTTCCTGGACGACGCCGAGGCGCAACGGCAGATCGACGCCGACCTTGACGAGATGGATGCCATGATTGGCTCCACGCTGGCCTACCTGCGGGGCGACGAGGAGCAGGAGGAGGTCCGGTCCGCCGACATCGCGGCGATGCTCCAGACGCTCTGCGGCGACGCCGAGGACATGGGCAAGACGGCGAGCTACGAGGGGCCGTCCCAAGCGCGTTTGCCCTGCCGGGCTATCGCGCTCAAGCGCGCCTTCGCCAACATCATCGACAACGCCGTGAAATACGGCACCTCGGTCCGGGTGGCACTGACCGATCTGGGACGGGAACTCGTGGTCCATGTCGACGACGTGGGGCCCGGGGTGCCCGAGGAGCAGTTGGAGAGCGTCTTCCAGCCCTTCTACCGCTTGGAGCAGTCCCGCAACCGTGGGACCGGCGGCTCGGGCCTCGGCTTGGCCATCGCGCGCCAGGCGGTCGGCCGCCATGGTGGGTCGGTGACCCTCGAGAATCTTGCGGGCGGGGGCCTGCGGGCCAGCATCCGTCTGCCCAGACCAACCTAGGAGAATGACGATGCCCGCCTGGAGCACGCGCCGGAACTTCACCACTGGCCTGCTCGGCCTGGCCGTGCTGCCCACGGCCTGCGGCGGCCCGCCCAAGGTGGAAGCCTGGCGGGACCGAACCTGCGGCTGCTGCGGCGGCTGGGTCGAACACCTGCGGGCCGAGGGTTTCGAGGTGGACGATAAGGTGGTGGACGCCGTCGGTCCGCACCGGCAGGCACTCGGGACGCCATCTGACCTGATCTCCTGCCACGCCGGGAAAGTCGGCCGCTACGCCCTGGAAGGCCATGTCCCCGCAGCCGCCATCCGGCGGCTGCTCAAGGAAAAGCCCGAGGGTGTCGCCGGGCTGTCCGTGCCCGAGATGCCGGTTGGCGTGCCGGGCATGGAGATGCCGGGATCTCCGCCCTCGACCTATGACGTCGTCGCCTTCGGCCGGAACGGCGCCTGGCGGCCGTGGATGCGCTTCCGCGGCTTGGAAGTCGTGTGAACGCGCCCTCCACCGTCCCCGCCTGCAACATGCCGCCTCAAGGCGTGTTGCCACTCCACGTCTTGCAGGGCGCGCCGGTCACGGCCTGTGACCGCAACCTCGTCGTGCAATGTCGTCACTCTGACCTGCCGCGGCGGGTCGGGGTGCCTGCCGAACCCCTATCACCTCAAGGAGGGCACATGGTCCACACTGCCAAGAAAGCGATTGGCAAGGCCGCGCTGGCTGCAACATTGCTGCTCGGCCTCGCTGCCTGCGCGTCGCAGCCCGGAGGGGCTCCGGCGGCGACCCCAACCTCGTCGCAGATGTCCTTGCCGCCAACACCCACAACGCCACCCGGAACCTCCGCTGCCCAAGGCAGCATGGGCTCCATGCCCGGCCACGACATGTCAGGCATGCAGGGCCAAAGCGCGGGCGGCATGCAGGGTCACAACATGGGCGGCATGAACATGCAGCAGATGATGGCGCACTGCCAGCAGATGCGGGCGCAGGCCCGGCAGGGCACGCTGTCGCCGCAAATGCAGCAGATGATGCAGCACTGCCAGATGATGAACCACTGACAGGACACGGCGGAGCACTTAAGCGTGCTCCGCCAACTTGCAGCGCGCAGATGGCGGTTGGAAGCGTCAGCCGTGATCTCTGGCGCGTCATGCAAGAACTAGGAGTGGGCACAAGAGCGCACTGTCATCAAATGAAAGAATGGCGCAAGATCGCAGACATAAATGCGCCTTATCCTCTTCAGGTGCCGGAAAGAACGGCAAGCCTGATTGAGGAGTTCGCTATGACGCCGCGCAGTAAATTCGCAATCTTTGCGCTTTCTCTCATTGCTGCAGTTGGCGGTTCCGCGGCAGTGGCTTACGCCAATGGCCCCATCGAAGTCATTGCACAAGGTGAGAACTTCGCCGTGAAGTATCCATCTGGTCATGACGAGAACGTCGCTGGTGGGGGACGTGTCGACGTTGTTGGCCGTGGCGAGAACGTGCGGATCCGCTACCTGGATCCCGAGACCGCACACCCGGTCCCTGGCGTGCCAGTTCCCACAGGCGGCGAGGCGGGCGGTGTCGCCTATATCGCACCTGACCACCACTATGGCCAGCAGACGGCTGCTGTGATGAGTGACCCGCACGTGCGGCACCACATGTAACCTCGAGGCCATGTTGTGTCCTGGGCGGCATGAGCGCGGTCGGAGCACCCAGCTCCGGCCGCACTATGCCGCAGTGGGCGGCATGTCGCCCTTGAGGTTCAGGCCGCTACGTGGTTGGGGTAACCGGCGTCCTGGATAGCCGCGGCAATGTCAGCCTGGGACATAGACGAGGTGACGGTCACGCGCTTGTTCTCGAGGTCAGCGCTGAACGCGGCTGAAGCGTCCTTCGCCTTGACAGCGCGCTCCACCTTCTTGGCGCAGCCACCGCAGTTCATGCCGGGAACTTCGAAGCGGTACATCGTAATCTCCGTTGCGGTCGATCACCTCGAAGGTGGGGCTTGCCCCCATGGGAAGGTCAAGGTGGCGGAGATATCTCTGTTGCATGTCTTGACCTTCCCACAATGGGAAACTCCATCCTCTGGGAGCAACCAAGCACGACGAGCACAGCAGTCGCGGAGGAATGGCCGATGGACGAGCACCACCACCATCACGACCATCATCATGGGCACGGCACACACCCGGGTGGGCATGCGCCAGCCCACGGCGATCAGGCTGCCGTCCATGACCCTGTCTGCGGAATGACGGTCGACCCGGCCAAGACGCCGCACCACGCCCAGCATCATGGCACCACGTTCCACTTCTGCTCGGCAGGCTGCCAATCGAAGTTCGAGGCGGCACCGGACAAGTACCTGAAGCCGGCGCAGGCGGCCGCGCCGACCGCCGCGCAGAAGGCAGCCATCTACACCTGCCCGATGCACCCGGAGATCCGCCAGCAAGGCCCCGGCAGTTGCCCGATCTGCGGCATGGCGCTGGAGCCGCTGGAAGTCACCGCTGAAGCCGCTCCCAACGAGGAACTCGCCGACATGACGCGGCGATTCTGGATCGGTCTTGTGCTGACCCTTCCCATCCTCGTCCTGGAGATGGGCGCACACATCCCCGGCCTCGACCTCCACCGCCTGGTGCCGCCCAGGATCTCCGTGTGGCTCCAGTTCCTCCTCGGGACGCCGGTGGTGCTCTGGGCGGGTTGGCCGTTCTTCGTGCGCGGCTGGCAGTCGGTGGTGAACCGCAGCCTGAACATGTTCAGCCTGATTGCGCTCGGCACCGGCGCGGCCTACCTCTACAGCTTGGTCGCGACCTTCGCGCCCGGCGTCTTCCCCGAGGGCTTCCGCGGCATGGACGGCACCGTCGCCGTCTACTTCGAGGCGGCCGCTGTCATCACCGTGCTCGTCCTGCTCGGGCAGGTGCTGGAGCTCCGGGCCCGCGAGCAGACCGGCGGCGCCATCCGTGCCCTGCTGAACATGGCGCCCAAGACGGCACGGCGCCTCAGGGAGAGCGGCGAGGACGAGGAGATCCCGCTGGCCGAGGTGCAGGTGAGCGACCGGCTGCGCGTGCGGCCGGGCGAGAGCGTGCCGGTCGACGGCGAGGTGCTGGAGGGGAGCGGCGCCGTGGACGAGTCCATGGTGACCGGCGAATCCCTGCCCGTGGAGAAGGCGCCCGGCACCAAGGTCATCGGCGGCACGGTGAACGGCACTGGCGCGCTGGTCATGCGGGCGGACAAGGTTGGCTCCGACACCATGCTGTCGCGCATCGTCGCCATGGTCGCCGAGGCGCAGCGCAGCCGGGCGCCAATCCAGCGCATGGCCGACACCGTGTCCGGCTACTTCGTTCCGGCGGTCATCGTTATTGCGGTGCTGGCCTTCATCGCCTGGGCCATCTGGGGTCCGTCCCCCGCGCTCTCCTATGGGCTGATCGCCGCCGTCTCGGTGCTCATCATCGCCTGCCCCTGCGCGCTCGGCCTGGCCACGCCGATGAGCATCATGGTCGGCGTCGGCAAGGGTGCCGGTGTGGGCGTGCTCATCAAGAGCGCGGAGGCACTCGAACGCATGGAGAAGGTGGACACCCTGGTCGTGGACAAGACCGGCACCCTGACCGAGGGCAAGCCCAAGGTCGTGGCCGTGCTCCCGGCGCCCGGTCTGACCGAGGCCGAGGTGCTGCCGCTCGCCGCCAGCCTGGAGCGGTCCAGCGAGCACCCGCTGGCGACCGCCGTTGTGGCCGCGGCCAAGGAACGCGGCATGTCTTTTGTGGAACCGGCCGACTTCGCCTCCGTCACCGGCAAGGGCGTAACCGGCACGGTTGGTGGGCGCCGGGTGGCGTTGGGCAATGCGCGGTTGATGCAGGAACTTGGGGTGGATCTGGGGGGCCTCGCCGCCAAAGCCGACGAACTCCGGCGCGAGGGCGGCACGGCGCTGTTCCTGGCGGTGGACGGCGGGCCGGGCGGCGTCATCGCGGTCGCCGACCCCGTGAAGCAGAGCACGCCGGCCGCGCTGGAGAGCCTGCGCGCCGCGGGCATCCACATCGTCATGCTGACGGGCGACAACCGCACCACGGCGGAGGCGGTGGCCCGCAGGCTCGGCATCGACGAGTTCCAGGGCGACGTGCTGCCCGAGGACAAGCACCGCATCGTCCGGGAGCTCCGCACCCAGGGGAAGGTTGTCGCCATGGCGGGCGACGGGGTGAACGACGCCCCGGCGCTGGCGGAGGCCGATGTCGGCATCGCCATGGGCACTGGCACGGACGTCGCCATGCAGAGCGCGGGTGTGACGCTGGTGAAGGGCGACCTCGCCGGCATCGCACGGGCGCGGATCCTGTCGCGCGCGGTGATGCGCAACATCCGGCAGAACCTGTTCTTCGCCTTCGTCTACAACGCGGCCGGGGTGCCGCTGGCGGCGGGGGTGCTCTATCCGCTGCTGGGCCTCCTGCTCAGTCCCATCGTCGCGGCCCTGGCCATGGCGCTGAGCTCGGTCTCGGTGATCGGGAACGCACTGCGCCTGCGGACCACGCGCATCTGACGGAATCAGCGGGGGCAGTTCGAAAGCTGATGGTGCCGATGGGAATTCATGTCCGAGACCCGGCTCTTCTTCCAACCTGGGCATCCGCGCGTGTACCGGCTCGCCTGGGCAAGGTTGAGGGGGACTTGGGTTGACGGACTGCTCCGGCCACGGCGGAGTCCGGGGCACGTCGCCCGCGGACCTGCCCCCGATGTCCGGCGAGGGGCGGCACGTCCTGGTCGTCGAGGACGATGAGGACCTCCGCAGGCTCCTGCTCTCCCTGCTGCGCCGGAACGGGTTCCGTGCCACCGGCGCCCGGGACGGCGTCGAGATGCGGCGCCTCGTCGCGGCGGCACCTGACCAGCCCTCGTCCCGAGGGAGTGTAGTCAGCTGCATCCCGGTGGGGAGCGCTGGCCATGTCGGCGAAGCGTCTCGTGAGGGAACCACAGGTCCGCTGCTCCCGGCCGAACGTCCAACACGGAAGGTGCGCTCCGGACTTTTGTCCCAGATCAAGGCCGAGGTGCGGCGAGACAAGCCAAGATCCAGATGTGGGAAGGAGATCCAAGATGCACGACGATGTGAAATGCTCTTGGTGGCGCAGCCGGACCGGCATCGCCGTCATCGGCCTTGCGCTCGTGGCCGCGTTCTACGTCCTCCGCGAACACTACGCGCATGTCTTCGGCGTGCTGCCGTACCTGCTCCTCCTGGCTTGCCCCCTGATGCACCTGTTCATGCACCATGGGCACGCCGGGCACGGAGAGGCGCGCGACCGGACCAAGCCGGAGGCGGAGCGCGGGCGGATCTAGCTGTCCGGCGCTGGTCTCACCACCGTCTGGGCTAGGGCAGCCGACGCCGAGGGGCGATCGCCGTCGGTCATGCACGGCGCGGCGCGCGGCGCTTGGCGGCACGCTGGTTGCGTCTGCAACCGACACTTTGACGCCCTGATTGCGGGGCTTCGAGATGTCCGCGTTGGTTCGCGTGCGAGGCGCAACCATGCCCGGATTGACGCCTTACTGGATACCAGCGGAGCGGACGGACCGATGCGCCTGAAGGCGAGCGCAATCCAAGCTGTACTTGTTCTGGCTCTTGGCCTGTGCGTGTCCCTGCTCGCCGTACCCGCGCGGGCCCACGGCGGTGCCCATGCGGCATCCTCTGTCCCCGTCCCCGCAAGGACCTACGCCCATGCGGGTCATCCGGCGCCTGCTTCCCTGGACGTGCGGCCATCCAGCCCTGCCATGAAGGCCAGGGGGGCCGGGAAGAAGTGCTGTCCGAATTGCAGTGACGGCGGCATGCGGCCCGGATGCTGCACCCTCGGGCATTGCGGAAGCGGCGCCGCGCTGTTGCCGACAATGAGGCCCCAGGCCGTGCCGGTGGTCAGCGACAGCGGCTTCTTCGCCATGCCGACGGCGTCGGTTGTGGGCATCACGCCGGACCTTCCTTCTCCACCGCCCCGATAAGGCGTCCCAGGCTACCCGCGGAGCCTATGGCCCGCGGGTAGCGGAGCATTGCCCGGAACCGCTGCTGAGAGGGCACGGGGCCGCGTCAGCGCTCCACCTGGATCGGCCGTTGGCCCGGCGTACGGGCTGGCGAACCTCGCCTCACGGACAGCCCAACGGAGAAGCAAGATGCATCAGATGACCCCCGCCATGCAGGCCTGCATCGAGGAATGCCTGCGCTGTCACTCCACCTGCTTAGGCATGGCCATGAACCACTGTCTGGAGGTGGGCGGCAAGCATGTGGAGCCGCAACACTTCAGGCTGATGATGGCCTGCGCCACCATCTGCCAGACTTCTGCCGACATGATGCTGATCGGCACGCCCCACCACAAGCACACCTGCGCCGAGTGCGCCGAGATCTGCGAGGAGTGCGCCAAAAGCTGCGAGGCCGTGGGTGGCATGGAGGACTGCGTCGAGCAGTGCCGCAAGTGCGCCGCGTCCTGCCGCGAGATGAGCGCCTGACGCCGAGACAAGGACCAGACAGCGGATCTGGTCCTTGTCACCTCCACCGGAAGCAAACGCTTTCTGAGCAGATCAAAACGTTCTGAAGGAGTTTCGGCATGAGCCAGAATCAGCATCTCAGCAGCCTGCTCACGAACCTCACAGACCGGCTGGCTGACACCCTGCACGGCGCGCTGGGCGGGCTTCACTTCGATTTCGAGGCCGGTGGCCACGTCCACAATGTCACCTTCGGCGGTGAGAGCGCCGACACCTTGGGCGGCACCGACGGCGCCGGGTTCACCTGGGGCCTTGAAGGGGACGACCGCATTGGCGGGGGCGGCATGGACGATGTCCTCCACGGCGGTGCGGGCGCCGACGTGGTCTCCGGCAACATGGGCGACGACGAGGTCGAAGGTGGCGAGGGCAATGACACCCTCTACGGCGGCCCAGGCGCCGACACGGTGCGCGGCGGGCCCGGGAACGACTACCTGGACGAGGGTGAAGGGCACAGCACCGTGGACGGCGGCATGGGCGACGACACCCTGGTTGGCGGAGGCGGCCCGGACGCTTTCATGATCGGCCGGATGAGCGGCCACGACGTCATCAAGGACTTCACCGCCGGTCCCGGCATCTTCGACCACCTGGCGGTCATGGACGGCCTCCAATGGACAGACCTTGCCTTTGCCGACACCGCAGATGGGGTCCAGGTCAGTTGGGGCGGGGGTTCTGTCCTGCTGGAAGGCGTCTTCAAGGCGGACCTGGCGCAGGACGACTTCATGTTCGGCGACGCAGCCGACCTACCTCCCGGCCTGCGGGTGCCTGACGGCCCAGCCGACGAGGCGCCGACGCCCAGCGTTGCGGGCCCCGAGGTATCCGGTGAGCCGCAGGCCGGTGCCATCTTCGATCTTCTGGCCGACCACGTCTTCGGCAACCGCACCCTGGGCTTCGACATCGAGGGGAACGCCGTCCTCCGCGGCACCACTGGTGCCGATACCCTGACGGGGTCGTCGGAATCGGACACGGTCTTCGGGCTGGCTGGGGACGACACCATCTCGGGCCTGGCTGGCAACGACCATCTCCAGGGTGACGATGGCCGTGACACCATGGCGGGCGGCGACGGCATGGACCGCCTGATGGGTGAGGCTGGCGACGACAGGCTCTTCGGTGGGGCGGAATCCGACGAGCTCATGGGTGGTGACGGGAACGACTACCTCGACGAAGGCGCCGCGCACGGCATGCTGAACGGCGGCATGGGCGACGACACCCTGGTCGGCGGCACCGGCGCCGACGCCTTCATGGTGTCGATGGACAGCGGCCACGACGTGGTCCTCGACTTCGAAGCGACCGGCGAGGCACAGGGCGCCTTCGACCACATTGCCTTCATGGAGGGCATCCAGCCCGCGGATGTCGTGGTCCAGGACACGGCCGAGGGCGCCCTGGTCGGCTGGGGCATGGGCGAGGATGGCACCTTCGCGGGGTCCATCCTCCTCGAGGGCATCGCCAAGGACGACCTGCGTCAGAGCGACTTCATGTTCGCCGAGGCGCCAGGCTTCGTGGAGGGCATCGGCGACTTCGGCTCCTGGTACGTCTTCCCAGAGAGCGGCGGCCTGATCGCATGAACCCAGGCAGGGGCTGACTATTCAGGCTTGCCCCTCCGACGCGGCCGGTGTCTTCGGGTATCGGCCGCGCTCGTGCCAATCGAGACCCGTCGCTGAGGCCGGACCATCCCGGCCTGCGGCCAGAAAGGCGTTCGTCATGAGCTACACGCGCTTCGGCTTGATGATCCTAATATCGACCGTGATCATGTTCGGGCTGATGTACCTGAATACCTATGCCCTGGAGCACGTCTTCTACAGCCAGACCCGGACTTGGATGGCACTCGTCATGGGGGCGACCATGGCCGTTATCATGCTGCTGTTCATGCTCAGCATGTACCGGAACCGGACCGCCAACATGGCCATTCTCGTGGCCAGCGTCCTGGTGTTCGCAGGGTCGCTGTGGCTGGTCAGGAGCCAGCAGACGGTGGGCGACGTGGCCTATATGAAGGCGATGATTCCGCACCACTCCATCGCCATCATGACCAGCGAGAGGGCGCGGATCCGGGATCCGCGCGTCCGGAAGCTGGCCGACAGCATCATCGAGGCCCAGGTGCGGGAGATCGGCGAGATGAAGCAGTTGATTACCGAGTTGGAGGCCAACCCTCCGGCCTCGTCGGCGCCGGTGCTCCAGCCAACGCGTTGATAGGGTGAGATCGCCCCCATCCCACCGGGGCTCCATGCCCCGGTGGGATGGGGCACCCTCCTGAGATGGAGGTCCGCTTGGAACGGTGCCTCGCCGGAAGCTGACAGTCAGCTTCTGGTCTTTCGCGCCAGCTTAACGCTCACCGATCAACTCGGACGGTATCTTGCTGCCGGTGATGCAGGCCCTGAAGCGATTGCATCATTTTGTTGCGGCAGCCGAAAGAATTACCGGCTGTGGGATGAGGGAATTACGGTCAGCCATGTCTACACGGGGCAGTCGCTCCGGGCAGGCACGGGGAGCGTGAGAGACAATGCATTCAACACCAATGACGGTTGTTCCGTTGGCGATGTGCCGAAGACATCTGCCTGCCCTCCTGCTCATCTTGGTTGGTGCCATGGCAGCCATACCATCTGCTGCGAGCGCGGCATGCCCTACAACCTTTCCTACACTGCCGGAAGTCGTCATTGTCGAAGCCCCGGAACCGCCGCTGCCGGTAGTGCGCGTGCTGTTGCGGACACGCGAGGTGAATGGTGAGGTCCGCCTCGAAAATGTCTACGGCACGCCGGAGATCATCAAGCCCCGTTTCCAGCCCGTCGTGGATGCGCGTTCCGTGGCAGGCAACAACAGTGCCTGCTGGCGGATCACACGCGTTGAGGTCCGGCTGGAGGTCGAGACCGCACGCCTAGAGGTTCCCGAGGAGTTCGCGGACAACGCATGCCTCTACATTGGCGCCCTCGTGTCCGCGCTCGAGGACCACAACCACATCCACATGTCGATGCGTGAGTTCTGGAAGCGCGTGAGACCCAGAATCAGTCAGCACCTGGCAGAATTCCACGCGGCGAGTGGCAACGACGAGACTGCGGTGACACAAGCCTTCAATGCTTGGCTGAAACCGCGTTTGCTCGGAATTGTGGGGACGCTTCATGCCGAGGACGGCGGGCCACGCCCGCCGCCGGTAAACGCGGGCTTCGAAGCTGGGCAGCGCGCCTGTCCCAAGTTCCTCGACGAGTTGGTTCGCTTCAAGGAGGCCCAGCAACCCGGTCGCCGACGGATACCGATCTAGGGACGACGTGCTGGACGGCCAGGAGCGGAACGGCGCAACCGGGTGAACCCGCCTCCCTATCGGGACTCACCAACCAGATAGCGACGGGCTCGGTCCGCTGATCCGGGCAACCAAGGCGCCACCGGCATGCCTACCCGCCCATCCTCCTAGTCACCTCCAGCACTTTGGCTGAGATATTCCTTGGTGCGATTGAAGCAGTCATTCCTCCGCGGACTTCCCATGTGCCGTTGAACAGGAAGGTCAGCACGGAGCTGCTTTGGACGACGCAATCGAAGGCATAGGAAGCGGCTGAGAGCACGATGATCAGGGCGATTTCCAACTCGGCTGGCCAGGACACCCGGATGAACGCGACAGATAGCCAGAGCACAATAGCCACGTGTACGAGGTACATGGTCATGGCCGCCTGACCATGGCGGCCGACAACCTGTTCCTGCGGTCCAGCCACTTGCGCGCCGCGGACAGCAGCACCTACGCGAAGAGGATGCCGGCTATCGGCATCGGTCGGCCCACAGCGGCCGAAATCGAACTCCGTGTCGTCGATTTTGGCGTCGATCTCGTCGTCGCCTCCCTCGTCATCGATGACGATTTCGCCTCCGTGCGGGCATGACGACGACGAGCTCATGCCGGTGGTGCTTGGGATCGGGATGCTCGATCTCGCACTTCGGCCCCGTGATTAATTGGAGTGTTGATGGGCGAAATCGTCGTATCCGTCGTTCTGACCCCACGGCCGGCATGGGCTGAAACGGCTTGCGGGCGGTTTTTCGGGTGCCAATCGGCGAGTTAGCCTCTGCTCGTTGAGAGGGCGGGGTGGAGATGGCGGTTGAGGACGATCTGCTGGCGCGGCTGCGCAAGATCGAGGCGTTGATGGCCGGCGCGGGCACCGCTGGCGAGCGCGAGGCGGCGGGCGCGGCGCTGGAGCGGGTCAAGGCGCGGCTGGCGGAGCAGGCACGGCGCGATCCACCGATCGAGTTGCAGTTCTCCATGCCGGATGCTTGGTCGCGGCAGCTCTTCGTGGCGCTGTGCCGGCGCTATGGCCTCAAGCCCTACCGCTATCCGCGGCAGAAGCGCACGACGGTGATGCTGCGGGTGCCGCGCGGGTTCAACGACACGGTGCTTTGGCCGGAGTTCGTGGAGTTGGATCGGGCGCTCGTCGCCCACCTGCAGGGCGTCACGACGCGGATCATCCGCAGCGCGGTGCATGCCGACACGAGCGAGGCGGAGGAGGTGCCGGCAGCGCTGCCAGAGCGATAGCTGTTGATTGCCACTGAGACCTGACCCGGGGTTGCCACGAGGATCTGACCCGGGTTGTGGATGCGGGGTTTTCAGATCTCGTCAGGTCGGCTGTGG
>NZ_JBHSCH010000038.1:0-43289 GCF_042651065.1 Teichococcus aestuarii | reverse complement strand
CCGCCGCCGCGCGGCTGGACCGCGCGGCGCTGGCGGCCGGCGGCGCCGTGACCCGGGCGCTCGCCCGCGCGGCGCTGGCCGACTGGACCGGTTTCGAACCGCTCGATGACGTTTCCATGGAACCCATCGAGCCGGCCTCCCTGTCGACGCCGGCCTTGCTGTAGTCTCGCACCATGGACGCCACCGACGCACCCCCCGCCTCCACCCCCGCCTCCACCCTGGCCGAGCTTCCCCGCCCGGCCATCGCGATGAACGCGCCGGAGCGGTTCATCAACCGCGAGCTGTCCTGGCTGGACTTCAACCAGCGCGTGCTGGAGGAGGCGGCCAACCCGCACCACCCGCTGCTGGAGCGGCTGCGCTTCGTCGCCATCTCCGCCTCCAACCTGGACGAGTTCTACTCGGTGCGCGTGGCCGGGCTGGTGGGGCAGGAGCGGGCGGGCATCATCCCCTCCTCGCCGGACGGGCTGACGCCGGGGCAGCAGCTCACCGCCATCCACGCCCGCGCCGCGGCGCTGATCGAGGAGCAGCAGGCGGGCTGGCGCAGCCTGCGGCAGCAGGCGCGCGAGGCGGGCGTCTCGGTCTGCGCCGTGGAGGAGCTGTCGGAGGCCGACCGGGGCTGGCTCGAGACCTGGTTCCTCGAGCGCGTCTTCCCGGTGCTGACGCCGCTGGCGGTCGATCCGGCGCATCCCTTCCCCTTCATCAGCAACCTGGCGCTGTGCATGGTCTTCAAGCTGGTGCGGGAGGAGGATGGCGGCACCATGCGCGCGCTGCTGCCGCTGCCCAGCCAGGTGGAGCGCTTCATCCGCCTCCCCGCCGCCGAGGACGCGCCGCAGATCACCCCCGGCACCGGCCCGATCCGCTTCGTGCTGCTGGAGGACGTGGTCACCCTGTTCCTGCCGCGCCTGTTCCCCGGCTTCATCAACGCCGAGCAGGGGCTGTTCCGCCTGATCCGCGACACCGACGTGGAGTTCGAGGAGGAGGCGGAGGACCTCGTCCGCTCCTACGAGAGCGCGCTGAAGCGGCGCCGGCGCGGCCGCGCCATCCAGCTCTCGGTCGATGCCCGCATGGCCGCCGACCTGGTGGACTTCGTGGTGGAGGAGCTGGACGCGCCGCGCGCCGAGATCTTCGTGGTCGATGGCCTGCTGGGGCTGGCGGACCTCAAGCAGCTCATCGTCGACGACCGGCCGGACCTGCTCTTCACCCCCTACACGCCGCGCTTCCCCGAGCGCATCCTCGATTTCGGCGGCGACTGCTTCGCCGCCATCCGCGCCAAGGACATCGTCGTCCACCACCCCTATGAGAGCTTCGACGTGGTGGTGCAGTTCCTGCGGCAGGCGGCGCGCGACCCCAACGTGGTGGCCATCAAGCAGACCCTCTACCGCACCAGCCGCGACAGCCCGATCGCCCGCGCGCTGATCGAGGCGGCGGAGATGGGCAAGTCCGTCACCGCCATGGTGGAGCTGAAGGCGCGCTTCGACGAGGAGCGCAACATCGCGCTCGCGCGCGAGCTGGAGGCGGCGGGCGTGCAGGTCGTCTACGGCTTCGTCGACCTCAAGATCCACTGCAAGGTGAGCCTGGTGGTGCGGCGCGAGGGCGGCACGCTGCGCTCCTACGCGCATTTCGGCACCGGCAACTACCACCCCATCACGGCGCGCATCTACACCGACCTCAGCTTCTTCACCGCCGATTCCTCGCTGACGCGCGACGCGCAGAAGCTGTTCAACTACATGACCGGCTATGCCCGCCCCGAGGCGATGGAGAAGCTGGCCTTCGCGCCGCTGACCATCCGCCCCGCCATGCTCGGGCTGATCGAGCAGGAGATCGCCTTCGCGCAGGAGGGCAAGCCCGCGCATATCTGGCTGAAGATGAACTCGCTGGTGGACAACCAGCTGATCGACGCGCTCTACCGCGCCAGCCAGGCGGGGGTGAAGGTGGATTGCGTGGTGCGCGGCATCTGCTGCCTGCGCCCCGGCGTGCCGGGCCTGTCCGACCATATCCGGGTGAAGTCCATCGTCGGGCGGTTCCTCGAGCATTCGCGCATCTACGTCTTCGGCAACGGGCACCGGCTGCCCTCGCGCCGGGCGCGGGTCTACATCGCCTCGGCCGACTGGATGGCGCGCAACATGGACTGGCGCGTGGAGACCATGGTGCCGGTGGAGAACCCCACCGTCCACGCCCAGATCGTCGACCAGATCATGGCGGTGAACCTGAAGGACACCGCCCAGTCCTGGCAGCTGCACGCCGATGGCGGCTGGCGCCGCCTGCCGCCGGGAGCGCAACCCGTCTCGGCCCATGAGTATTTCATGACCAACCCCTCGCTCTCCGGCCGGGGCAGCGCCTTGCAGCGCGCCCCCGGGCGCACCGCCACGCGCCGCCGGCAGGACCGCGTCTCCCAGGACTGATAGAGGACTTCCCCGCTTGGACCTTCCCGACCGCCATGCCGGCCTTGATCTCGCCCATCCCCCACGGGCCGGCATCGTCGACCTCGGCTCCAACTCGGTGCGCCTCGTGGTGTTCGAGGGGCGCGGGCGCAACCCGCTCGCCATTTTCAACGAGAAGGCGGTGCTCGGCCTCGGCCGCGGCCTGCAGACCACCGGCAGGCTGAACGAGGAGGCGGTGCCCCAGGCGCTGACGGTGCTGGAGCGCTACCACGCCATCGCCCGCGCCATGGGCGCCGCGCCGCTGGAGGTGCTGGCCACCGCCGCGGTGCGCGACGCCGAGAACGGCCCCGCCTTCGCCGCCGCGCTGGCGGAGCGGATGCCGGGCGTGCCCATCCGCATCCTGGAGGGGGAGGAGGAGGCCGCCTTCTCGGCCGATGGCGTGCTGCTCGGCTTCCCGCAGGCGGACGGCATCCTGGGCGATCTCGGCGGCGGCTCGCTGGAACTGGTGGAGCTGAGCCAGGGCCGCGCCGGCGCCACCGATTCGCTGCCGCTCGGCGCCATCCGCCTGGCCGACCGGGCGGGGGGCGAGGTGGCCCGCGCCCGCGCCATCGCCGAGGCCGAGCTGGCGCGGCTGCCCTGGCTGGCGCATGGCAAGGACCGCGACCTCTACCTCGTCGGCGGCGCCTGGCGGGCGCTGGCCAAGATCCACATCGCCCAGACCGCCT
Organism: Teichococcus aestuarii; assembly: GCF_042651065.1. Lineage (NCBI taxonomy): Bacteria > Pseudomonadati > Pseudomonadota > Alphaproteobacteria > Acetobacterales > Roseomonadaceae > Roseomonas > Teichococcus aestuarii. The sequence continues at coordinate 40,183 of NZ_JBHSCH010000038.1, read as the reverse complement.
ACCCGCTCTCCATCGTGCACCACTACGTGCTGCGGCGGGAGGAGGCGCGCGACCTCTGCGCCGTGCTGATGACCGCCACCCGCCGCACGCTGGAGCGGCTGCCCGGCGCCCCCTCCAAGCGGCTGCAGGATTTGCCCTTCGCCGCCGTGGCGCTGCGCCGGCTGCTGCGCGCCACCGGCGCGCGCCGCGTGGTGTTCAGCGCCAACGGGCTGCGCGAGGGCTGGTATGCCCGCCAGCTGCCCCCCGAGGTGCGGCGGGAGGACCCGCTGCTGGCCGCCGGCCGCGAGATGGCCGCGCGCTACGGCCGCGACACCGCGCTGCCCGCCGCCCTCTCCGCCTGGACGGCGCCGCTCTTCGCGCCCGAGACGCCGGATGCCGCGGCGCTGCGCCAGGCCGCCTGCTGGCTCTCCGACATCGGCAGCCACGACCACCCGGACTACCGCGCCGAGCAGAGCTTCCTGCGCGTGCTGCGCCAGCCCGGCATCGGGCTGGACCACCATGAGCGCGCCTTCCTCGCCCTGGTGGTGGCGCTGCGCTACGAGCCGGAACTCGACGCCAGCTGGCTCGGCACCGCCCGCATGCTGCTCGACTCCGCCACGCTGCGCCGGGCGGAGGTGCTGGGGGCGGCGCTGCGGCTGGCCTACACCCTCTCGGGCGGCACGCCGGGCCTGCTGGCCGGCGCCACCCTGGCCGTGCGGGACGGCACGCTGACCCTGCGGCTGGTGGAGGGGGGCGGCGTCTTCGCCGGCGATTCCGTGCAGCGCCGGGTGGAGGCGCTGGCCGCCACGCTGGGCCTGTCCGCCGCCGTGCAGGTGGCGCCGGCGGGCTGAGCGGCCCGCCCCCGGCGCGCCCTCCGGCGCGACGCCCGCCCTCAGGTCAGCTCTGGATCAGCTTGACCTTGCGGCCCTCGACGCCGAGGGCCAGCCGGCCGCCCTTCAGCGCCAGCGCCGCCTGGCCGAAGATCTGCCGCCGCCAGCCATGCAAAGCGGGGATCTGCGGCTCGGCCTCGGTGGCCAGCCGTTCCAGCTCGTCGGCGCTGGCGATCAGGCGGGGGGCGACATGGTGCTCCTCCGCCTTGGCGGCCAGCAGCACCTTCAGCAGCGCGATCAGCGCCGGCGAGGCGGGCGGGCCCTGGCGGGCGTCGCGCGCCGGCTCGGGCAGGGCCGATTCGGGCAGCTCGCGCGCCGTGGCCAGGGCGGCCAGCAGGCCGGCGCCGGTCTTGCCGTCGGCGAAGCCCTTGCTGATCCCCCGCGCGCGGGACAGCTCGGCCGCCGTGCTGGGGCTGGTGGCGGCGATCTCCAGCAGCGTCTCGTCCCGCACCAGGCGCTGGCGCGGGATGTTGACGCGCTGCGCCTCGCGCTCCCGCCAGGCGGCGGCGGCGCGCACGGCGGCGAGGAAGCGGCGGTTGCCGGAGCGCGGCTTGAGGCGCTCCCACGCCGTCTCGGGGTCCTGGCGGTAGGTGGCGGGGTCGGTCAGCTCCGCCATCTCCTCGGCCACCCAGGAGAGGCGGCCTTCCTCGGTCAGGCGCTCGACGAGGGCGGTGTAGACGCGGCGGAGATGGGTCACGTCGGCCGCGGCGTAGTTGATCTGGGCGGCGGAGAGGGGGCGGGCGGCCCAGTCGGAGAAGCGGTGGGCCTTGTCGATCTGCGCGCCGGCGAGCGCCCGCACCAGGCTGTCATAGCTCGCCTGGTCGCCGAAGCCGGCCACCATGGCGGCCACCTGGGTGTCGAAGAGCGGGCGAGGGGGGGCGCCGAAGCGCAGGATGCAGATCTCCACATCCTGCCGGGCGGCATGGAACACCTTGGTCACCGCGGGGTCGGCGAACAGCTCGCCCAGCGGGGCGAGGTCGAGCCCCTCCGCCTGGGCATCGATCACCGCCACCTCCTCGGCGCCGCCGAGCTGCACCACGCACAGCTCGGGCCAATAGGTCCTCTCCCGCATGAACTCGGTATCGACCGTGACGAACGGCTCGCGCCGCAGCCGGTCGCATAGCGCGGCGAGATCCTCGGTGGTCGTGATCAGGATCGGATCGGCGTCCTGCGCCTGGGTGCGTCGGCTCATCGTTGGAGTGTTCTAGCGAAGCCGGGGCAAGCCGCAAAGCCTGCCCCCCGGATGAGGCGGGCGAAGAGGCGGGGCGGAGCCGCGGAAACCGGCGCCCGGGCGGGCCAGGGATGCGCTCCGCCCTTGACATGGGGGCCTCCGGCGCCCCTTCTGCGGCCCTTTCCGTCCGAGCCTCGGGGTTTTTCACGATGCACGCCTACCGCACCCATACCTGCGGCGCGCTGCGCGCCAGCGACGCGGGGCAGACCGCCCGCCTCTCCGGCTGGGTGCACCGCAAGCGCGACCATGGCGGCCTGCTCTTCATCGACCTGCGCGACCATTACGGCCTGACGCAGTGCGTCATCCCCGCCGGCTCCGACGTGTTCGCGGCCGCCGATGCGATCCGCCCCGAGAGCGTCGTCACCGTCACCGGCGAGGTGGTGGCGCGCGAGGCGGGCACGGTGAACGACAAGCTGCCGACCGGCGCCATCGAGCTGCGCGTGAAGGCGCTCGAGGTGCAGTCCTCGGCCGAGGTGCTGCCGATCCAGGTGGCGGGCGAGCAGGAATTCCCCGAGGAGCTGCGGCTGCGCTACCGCTTCCTCGACCTGCGGCGGGAGAAGCAGCACCGCAACATCATGCTGCGCGCCGGCGTCATCGCCTCCATCCGGCGGCGGATGATCGAGCAGGGCTTCACCGAGTTCCAGACGCCGATCCTGACCGCCTCCTCCCCCGAGGGCGCGCGGGACTTCCTGGTGCCCAGCCGCAACCACCCCGGCACCTTCTACGCGCTGCCTCAGGCGCCGCAGCAGTTCAAGCAGCTGGCGATGGTGGCGGGCTTCGACCGCTACTTCCAGATCGCCCCCTGCTTCCGCGACGAGGCCAGCCGCGCCGACCGCTCCCCGGGCGAGTTCTACCAGCTCGACTTCGAGATGAGCTTCGTCACCCAGGAGGACGTCTTCGCGGCGATCGAGCCGGTGATGGAGGGCGTGTTCAACGAGTTCGGGGGGGGGCGCAAGGTGACGCCCGCGCCCTTCCCGCGCATCGCCTACGACACCGCCATGCTGGACTACGGCTCCGACAAGCCGGACCTGCGCAACCCGCTGAAGATCACCGACGTCACGGAGAGTTTCCGTGAGTCCGGCTTCGGCCTGTTCAGCAAGGTGGTGGCGGCGGGCGGCATCGTCCGCGCCATCCCGGCGCCGGGCGCGGCGGGCAACCCGCGCGGCTTCTTCGACAAGCTGAACGAATGGGCCCGCGCCGAGGGCGCTGGCGGCCTCGGCTACATCCAGTTCGCCGAGGAAGGCCCGAAGGGGCCGATCGCCAAGAACCTGGAGGCCGAGCGCGTCGAGGCGATCCGCGCCGCCTGCGGGCTGAAGGCGGGGGACGCCGTGTTCTTCGCCGCCGGCAAGCGCGACGAGACGCCGAAATTCGCCGGCAAGGTGCGGACGAAGCTCGGCGAGGAGCTGGGGCTGATCGAGCAGGGCGAGTTCCGCTTCTGCTGGATCGTCGACTTCCCGATGTACGAGCTGAACGAGGAAACGAAGCAGATTGACTTCAGCCACAATCCCTTCTCCATGCCGCAGGGGGGGCTCGAGGCGCTGAACACGATGGACCCGCTGGAGATCAAGGCCTTCCAGTACGACATCGTCTGCAACGGCATCGAGCTGTCCTCGGGCGCCATCCGCAACCACCGCCCGGACATCATGGTGCGCGCCTTCGAGATCGCCGGCTACACGGCGCAGGATGTCGAGGCGCGGTTCGGCGGCATGTTGAACGCCTTCCGCTACGGCGCGCCGCCGCATGGCGGCTCCGCCCCCGGCATCGACCGCATGGTGATGCTGCTGGCGGACGAGCCGAACATCCGCGAGGTCATCCTGTTCCCGCTGAACCAGCAGGGGCAGGACCTGATGATGGGCGCGCCCGCGGCGGTGGAGCCGGCGCGGCTTAAAGAACTCTCCATCAAGCTCGATCTGCCGCCCGCCAAGGGTGCGGCCGGACCCAAGGCTTCCTAACTCTGCCGGACGGGCGCGCGGGGCGGGGGTTCCGCCCCGCGCGCTACGGGCCACAACCCGGCCCGGACCCCGAGAAGGATTACCCGATGCGCCTGCGCGATTTCCTGGCCGGACCCCGATCCCTCCCCGCCCTGGCCCTGCTGGCGGCCCTGGGTGCCGCAGGGCCGTCCGGGCCGGGCGCCGCCCAGGCGCCCGCCGCGCCCGCCCGGCCCGAGGCCGCCAGGCCGGAGCCCGGCAAGGCCGTGCTGGAGATGGCGCCGCACCGCGCCGCCTACCGCCTGACTCTGGACCGCGCCCGCCAGGGCAGCGAGGTGATCCAGGCCGAGGGCGCCATGCTGTTCGAGGTGATGGATGCCTGCGACGGCTGGACCACCCGCCAGCGCCTGCAGCTCGTGGTGGCCGACCGCGCCGGGCAGACAGTGGAGACCGCCTCCGACTACTCCACCTGGGAGAGCAAGGACGGCCGGCGCCTGCGCTTCACCCTGACCCAGACCGCCCAGGGCGCCGTGACCCAGCGCATCAGCGGCGAGGCGGAACTGGAGCCCGGCGGCAAGGGCGGCACCGTGACCTACGAGGCGCCCAGCGCCAGCCAGGCGAGCCTGCCGCCCGGCACGCTGCTGCCCATGGCGCACACCATCCGCACGCTGGAGATGGCGCGCGCCGGCCAGCGCATGCTGGTGACGCCGCTCTTCGACGGCACCAGCGAGGAAGGCGCGCAGGACAGCACCACGCTGCTCTCCGCCTGGACGCCCGCTCCCGCCGAGCCGCGCTTCCCGCTGATGGCGGGGCAGGCCAGCGCGCGGATGCGCATCGCCTTCTTCGGCAAGGATGCGGCGGCCGGCGCCAGCGCCCCGGAATACGAGGTGGGGCTGCGCTACTACGCCAATGGCGTGGCCGACGAGATGAAGATGGATTTCGGCGACTTCGCCGTGGACGCCGCCATGCAGAGCCTGGAGCCGCTGCCGGGGCATTGCTGAAGATTAAGGGGCCGAGAAAGCCGGAACGGCCGGGGGAAGGAATTCCCCCGGCCTTTTTCTTGGGTCGGTGCCTCAGCGGTACATCAGCGTGGGCAGCCACATCGAGAGCGGCTCCCAGAAGGTCACCAGGCCCAGGCAGAAGAACAGCGGGATCAGGAAGGGCGCCGTCGCCCGCGTCGTCTGCTCGAAGCTGAGGCCCGAGACGCGGGCCAGGATGAACAGCACCATCCCCACCGGCGGCGTCAGCAGCCCGATCATCAGGTTCAGCACCATGATGATGCCGAAATGCACCGGGTCCACGCCGATCTGCGTCATCAGCGGCAGCAGCACCGGCACCAGGATGGTGATGGCGGCGATGGTCTCCAGGAAGCAGCCGATGAACAGCAGGAAGACGTTCACCAGCAGCAGCACCAGCCACTTTTCCCGGGTGATGGAGAGGACGAACTCCGCCACGCCGTCGGTGATCCGGGTGGTGGTGACCAGCCAGCCGAAGATGCTGGCGCCGGCCACGATCAGCAGCACCACCGCCGTGGTCTCCACCGTCTCCATGCTGACGCGCAGGAAGGCCTTCCAGCTCAGCGTGCGGTAGACCACCGTGCCGAGGAACAGCGCGTAGAAGGTGGCGGCGATGGCGGCCTCGGTGGGGGTGAAGGCGCCGGTGGTCATGCCGCCCACCAGCAGCACCGGCGTCATCAGCGGCAGGAAGGCGCGCCTGAAGCTGTGGCCGAGGCGGGGGAGGGAGAAGGCGGCGTCGCGCGGGAAGTTCTTGCGCCGCGCCTCCACCGCCACCCACACCATCAGCACCAGCGCCATGAACAGGCCCGGAATCAGCCCGGCGGCGAAGAGCTGGCCGATCGAGGCGTTGGCCATGACGCCGAAGATCACCATCGGCAGGCTGGGCGGGATGATCGGCCCGATGGTGGAGGAGGCGCCGGTGAGGCCGACGGCGAAGGGCAGGGGGTATTTGTGGTCCTGCATCGCCTTGATCTCGATGTTGCCGATGCCGCCCGCATCGGCCACCGCCGTGCCGGACATGCCGGCGAAGATGACGCTGCCCACCACGTTCACCTGGCCGAGCCCGCCGCGCGCCCAGCCCACCAGCGCCACCGCGAAGCCGTAGATGCGCTCGGTGATGCCGGCCGAGTTCATCAGGCTGCCGGCCATGATGAAGAAGGGGATGGCGAGCAGGGGGAAGCTTTCCACCCCGCTGGCCATGCGGTGCAGCACCACCAGCGGCGGCAGCGCGCCCTCGGCCCAGACATAGGCCAGGGAGGCGCCGCCCAGCGCCACCGCCACCGGCACGCCGACCAGCAGCAGCCCGCAGAAGGAGAGGAAGAGGAGGGCCGTCACAGCTTCACCGCCGCGAGAGAGGGATCGGGCGCGTGCTCCGGCTCGCCGGCACGGAAGCGGGCGAGGGCGTGCAGCGCGGTGCGCAGCGTGGTCAGCACCAGCCCGCCCAGGATGCCGTAATAGACATAGGCCAGCGGCACCTCGATGGCGACCATGGGCTGGAACAGCATGGCCTCCGCCACCTGCCAGCACAGCACGCAGCAGAGCGCGAAGAAGCCGGCCGCCACCAGGGCCACCGCCAGCCGCGCCCAGCGCCGCGCCGCCGCCGGCAGCGCGTCGAGCAGGAACTCCACCGCGATATGGCTGCCCCGCCGCGCCGCCAGCGCGCTGCCCCAGAAGGTGAGGACCATCAGCATGTAGCTGGCGATCTCCTCGGTCCAGGCGAGGCTGTCGTTCAGGATGTAGCGGGTGAAGAACTGCAGGAACACGATGCCGGACATGGCCCAGAACAGGGCGAAGCCGGCCCAGTCCTCCGGCGCCATGGCGAAGCCCGGCTCCGGCTGCGCGGCCTCCTCGGCCGCCAGCTCGGCGAACAATGCGCCGGCATCCATGCCGGCCGTGGTGGTGTCGCGCACCATCCCCTCCCTTTCGTTGCCGCCACGATATCGCGGCGGCCCGGGCGCGCGGAAGGGGGGTTGTCGTATCACCCGAGAAGAAGATGGGTCGGCAGCCTGGCGGCGGGCGCGCCCGCCGCCAGGCGCCTCAATGCCGGCGCCTCAGTGGGTGTCGAACAGCTGCATGATCTCGGCCGGGTCCTGCGTCACGGTCAGGGCCAGGGCGAGCAGGATGCGCGCCTTCTGCGGCGTCAGGTTGTCGGCGGCGAGCAGGCCCTGCCGCGTCATCCGCTCGCCGCGCACCACCCGGCCGCTGCCGACGCGGGTGGATTGCACCACCACGACGCCTGCCTCCACCGCCTCGGCCAGCGCATCCGCCTCGGCCGGGGTGGGGGCGCCGGGGGCGAAGCCGGCGCTGACGATGCCGCGCGCCCCGGCGGCGACGAAGGCGCGGATCGCCGTGGCGTCGGCATCGGCGTGGGAATAGGCGATGTCCACGCGCGGCAGGGCGTCGATGGCGCGGAGGTCGAAGGCGGTGTCGGGCATCACGCGGCGCAGCGGGCGGCGGTAGAACACCACCCGGTCGGCATCCGCCTGGCCGAGCACGCCGAAATCCGGGGTGCGGAAGGTCTGCATCCGCCAGGTGGCGGTCTTGCTGACCTCGCGCGCGGCGTGGATCTCGTCGTTGAGCAGCAGCAGCACGCCCATGCCGCGCGCCTCCGGGCTGGCGGCCACGCGCACCGCGTTCAGCAGGTTCATCGGCATGTCGGAGGAGAGGCCGGAGGCGGGGCGCTGGGCGCCCACCATCACCACCGGCAGGTCGAGCTTCAGGCCGAGGTTCAGCGCATAGGCGGTCTCCTCCATGGTGGAGGTGCCGTGGCCGATGACGATGCCGGCGAGGTTCGGGATCTCCGCCACCGCGCGGTGGCATTCCGCGGCGATGGCCTTCCAGTCGCGGAAGCCGATGCGGCTGGAGATGACGGCGCTGTAGGGGCGCGGGAGGACCTCCGCCACCCGCGCCAGCTCCGGCACGCGGGCGAGGATGGCGGCGGCGTCCATCACCAGGCCGTGGCGGCCGTAATCCTGGATGTCCAGCGCATCCTGGCCGAGCGAGGCCATGGTGCCGCCGGTGCCGATGAAGGCGATACGGGGCAGGGCGGGCGAATCGGGCATCGGGCGCGGGCTCCTGTGGCAAGGCGTCCGCGCCGCTTTAGACCATCCGCCGCCTGCCCGGAATCAGGTGGCGGGCAGGCCGCCGGCGGAATGGCCGGGCGATTTCCAGGGCAGGCTGTCCAGCCGGGTGACGACCAGCGTGCCGAAGCTGGCCGATTCCGGCACCTGCCGCAGCAGCCGCACCGGCTCGCCATGCTGGAAGACCAGCAGGGCGACCTCGCCTTCCGGCGCATCCTCCTCCGCCAAGGCGGGGCCGATCTCCAGCACCATGCGGCCCTTCAGCGCATCACGCGGGGTGGTGGCGTGGCGCAGGCGCCAGGGTCCGGCCTGCACCGCGTCATCCTCCCCGGTGAATGCGCCGAGGGCTTGCCGCCAGAGGGGCGGCGGCGGCAGGAGGCGCAGCAACCGCCGCGCATCCTCGGCGGGGAAGACATCGTCCGCCTCGTGGATGATCCGGTCCACGAGGTCGGCGATGAGCATGCGGTCGGTGACGTTGGGGGGGAACGTCATGGTCTTGCTGCTCCTGGCCTGCTGAGACCGGTGCATTCTGGCAACAGAAAAGCTATTTTTCCATGAATTCCAGTCCAGAAGTTGAGAGGATTCTGTTGTTCTGTCCGTCGCCCGGGTGTGGAAGGCGGGCCGGGTGGCCGGGGCCGGCCAGGCGCGCCCAGCGCAGCGTCATCAGCACGGCGACGATGCCCAGCCCGCTGGCCAGCCCGATCCAGACGCCGAGCGGCCCGAAGCCGCCCGGAAAGCCGAGGCCGAGGCCGATCGGCAGGCCCAGCCCCCAGTAGCCCAGCGCGGCGATCTGCATCGGCACGCGCGTGTCCTTCAGCCCGCGCAGCGCGCCGGCGGCCACCGCCTGCACCCCGTCGGCCAGCTGGAACACCCCGGCCACCATCAGCAGGGTGGTGGCGAGGCCCCGCGTCTCGGCCAGCTCCGGCGCCAGGAACAGCCCGGCGATGGCGTGCGGCACGCTCAGCAGCAGCGCCGCCGCCAGCAGCATGAAGCCGGCGCCGAGGCTGATGGCCGCCCAGCCCGCGCGCCGGGCGCCCGCCGCGTCCAGCGCGCCGGCCGCCAGCCCCACCCGCGCGGTGGCCGCCTGGCCGATGCCCATGGGCACCATGAAGCTCGCCCCCGCCACCTGCAGCGCCACCGCGTGCGCCGCCACGGCGCCGGGGCCGAACCAGCCCATCACCAGGGCGGTGGCGCTGAAGATGCCGATCTCCAGCAGCATCGATGCGGCGATGGGGGTGCCGATGACGATGATCTCGCGCATCCGCCGCCAGTCGGCCCGCCAGAAGCGGCCGGCCAGGCGGAAGCGCGAGAGCCGCCGGTCCAGCGACACCCACAGCGCCAGCGCCGCGAACATGCTGGCATTGGCCACGGCGCTGGCGATGCCGGCGCCCAGCACGCCGAGCGGCGGCAGGCCGAAGCCGCCCGCCACCAGCGCGTAGTCCAGCACCACGTTCAGCCCGATGGCGCCCATCGAGACGCAGAGCGCCGGCCAGGGCCGTTCCAGCGCCGCCAGGAAGCCGCGCAGCAGCAGGAAGCCGTAGAAGGGCAGCATCCCCCACAGCAGGGCGCGGTTGTAGGTCTGCGCCGCCTCGGCCAGCGCCGGGTCCTGGCCGGTGGCGCGCAGGATGGCCCCCGTGTGCCACAGCCCGAGCCCCAGCACGGCGAAGAGCGGCAGGATCAGCCAGGCGCCCTGGCGCATGGTGCGGCGCATCTCGCGCATGTGGTGGCGCACCCGGCCACGCTCCTGCGCCAGCATGGCGGCAGTGGCGAAGGCCAGGCCGAAGGGCAGCGCCATGGCGATGAAATAGAGGTTGCCGCCCAGCGTGGCGGCGGCCAGCGGCAGCTCGCCCAGCCGGCCGAGGAACAGCGTGTCGGTCAGCACCAGCGCGATCTGGGACAGGTTGGTCAGGGCCAGCGGCCAGGCGAGCGCCAGCATGGCGCCCAGCTCCCGCGCCCATCCCGCGCGCGGCAGCGGCCCTTTCGGATTCTCTCGCATGATGCCGCGCCCTTTAGCGCAGGATGCGCGCCCTGGCTCGCGACGATCCCGTGTTGGCGGCGCCCGCCGCCCGCCGCCTGCCCCGAAGACCGCCCTGAAGCCCCCCCTGAAGCCCGGGGCGTCCTGGCGCGTTAGCCCCCCGACAGGCGCCCGCCCCCGGGCAGGCGCGAACGAGGAAAGGCGCTCCCATGACCGACAGCCCGCTGCTGACCGAGGCGTTCATCCGCCAGGCCGGGGAGACGCTCACCACCGAGGGCTTCCTCACCGACCGGCACGACTTCGTGCCACCCGGCGAATCCGTGGCCGGGCGCTGCGGCGCGGTCCAGGCGGCGCTGGAGAAGGCCGGCCATGCCGTGACGCTGGACGAGGTGCCGATCAAGCACATGTCCCAGGGCACGCTGGTCTGCCTCTACAACACCGGGATCTTCCCGCGGAAGGCGGAGGCCTACCAGGCCATCCACACCTGGCTAGACATGCGCTTCGAGCAGTCCTGACGCGCGGGGCGGCGCGGAGGGGGCTTTCGCGGGCGGGGACAGCCATGCGCCGCGGTAGCAGGACAGGCGGGCGGCGGCGGGCCAGGATGCGGCTTCTCCCGCCTGCCGCCTCCGGAGCCTGATTCCCGCATGTCCCTCCCCGCCGCCGGCGCGCCCGCCTGGCTGACCTCGCTGCTGGCCCTCGCCTGCGGGCTGATCGTCGCCAACATCTACTACGCCCAGCCGCTGATCGGGCCGATCGCCGCCGAGCTCGGCCTCAGCCCCGGCGCGGCGGGGCTGATCGTGACGATGACGCAGATCGGCTACGGCGCCGGGCTGCTGCTGGTGGTGCCGGTGGCGGACCTGCTGGAGAACCGGCGCCTCGCCCTCGCGGTGATGGGGCTGGGGGCGCTGGGGCTGGCGGGGGCGGCTATGGCCGGGCAGCCGGCGGCGTTCCTGGCCGCCTCCCTGGTCATCGGCCTCGGCTCGGTGTCGGTGCAGATCCTGGTGCCCTATGCCGCGCATCTGGCGCCCGAGCGCAAGCGCGGCCAGGTGGTAGGCAACGTGATGAGCGGGCTGCTGCTCGGCATCATGCTGGCGCGCCCGGTGGCCAGCCTGGTGGCGGACTGGCTGTCCTGGCGCGCCGTCTTCGCCCTCTCGGCGGGGCTGATGCTGGCGCTCGGCTTGGTGCTGCGGCTGGCCATGCCGCCGCGCCACCCCCGGGAGCCGGGCGCGGCGCCGGGGCTGCGCTACGGCACGCTGCTGCGCTCGATGGGCCGGCTGGCGCTCGGCAGCCCGACGCTGCGCCGCCGCGCCCTCTACCAGGCCTCGCTGTTCTCCGCCTTCAGCCTGTTCTGGACGGTGGTGCCGCTGCTGCTGGCGGGGCCGGAGTACCGCTTCTCGCAATCGGGCATCGCGCTGTTCGCGCTGGCCGGGGTGGCGGGGGCGGTGGCGGCGCCGATCGCGGGGCGGGTGGCGGACCGAGGCTGGGTGCGCCCGGCCACGGGGCTGGCCATGCTGGCGGTCGCGCTCTCCTTCCCGCTGACGCACCTGGCCGCGCCGGGCGGAGGCACGGGCCTCGGCCTGCTGCTGGCGGCGGCGGTGCTGCTGGATTTCGGCGTCTCGGCCAATGTGGTGCTGGGGCAACGCGTCATCTTCGCCCTCGGCGCGGAATACCGGGCGCGGCTGAACGGGCTCTACATGGCCACCTTCTTCCTGGGCGGCGCCCTCGGCTCGGCGCTGGGCGGCTGGAGCTACGCCGCGGGCGGCTGGCCGCTCGCCAGCGGCATCGGCCTCGCCCTGCCGGCGCTGGGGCTGCTCTACTACGCCACCGAGCGGCGCGGCACCCCGGCCGCCGGCTGAGGGGGCATTCCCGAAGCCGCGCGATCTGCTCTAGGCTGCGGCGAATCCAGGACCCGCGAACCGGCGGGCCGCTTCGGGAGAACGCCATGCAACGCCGTGCGCTGCTCGCCGCCCCGCTCCTCGCGCCGCCGCTGCTCGGCCTCGCCGCCGCGCCCGCCGCGGCGCAGCCCGCGGGCGTGGCGATGGACGAGATGCTGATTCCCGGCGGCGATCCGGGCATCCAGCTCTATCTCCGCAACAAGCGGCCGGAGGCGGCCACGCCGGCGCGGCCCGACCGCACCATCCTCTGCGTGCACGGCGCCACCTACCCGGCCAGCACCACCTTCGACCTGGCGGTGGGCGGCGTCTCCTGGATGGACTACATGGCCGGGCGCGGCTTCGACGTCTGGTGCCTCGACCTGCGCAACTACGGCCGCTCGACGCGCGAGGCGGCGATGGGCCAGCCGCCCGAGGCCAACCCGCCGCTGACCCGCGGCGCGGTGGCGCAGAAGGACATCGCCGCCGCCGCCGCCCATATCCGCGAGCTGCGCGGCCTGCCGAAGATCATGCATCTGGGCTGGTCCTGGGGCAGCAGCCTGCAGGCGCGCTTCGCCGCCGACAACCCGGCGCTGGTGGAGCGGCTGGTGCTCTACGCGCCGCAATGGCTGCGCGAGGGGCCATCCCCCGCCGCCGCGGCCGGTGCGGCGGGGGAGGGGCCGCTCGGCGCCTACCGCAGCGTAACGCGCGCTCAGGCCCGCGCCCGCTGGATGAACGGCGTGCCGGAGGCGCAGCGCGGCCGCCTCTTCCCCGCCGGCTGGTACGAGCACTGGGCCGATTCGACCTTCGCGACCGACCCGGAGGGGATGCGGCAGGTGCCCTCCGTGCTGCGCGCGCCCAATGGCGTGCTGCAGGATTCGCGGGAGTTCTGGCAGGCCGGCAAGCCCTATTACGACCCGGCGGCGATCACCGCGCCGACCCTGGTGGTGCTGGCGGAGTGGGACCAGGACACGCCGCCCTCCATGGCCATGGCGTTGTTTCCGCTGCTGACCGCCAGCCCTGGCAAGCGGCTGGTGCTGCTCGGCGGCGGCACCCATGGCATCATGCTGGAGCGGCAGCGCGGCGCCCTGTTCCAGGCCGTGCAGGTGTTCCTGGAGGAGGCGATCGGCGGCTGATCCCGAGTTGATTTCGATTGCGGGCGCGATGCCGGTTGTGGAAGCCAACCCATGCCCCTACATAGGACGTGTCGACTGTTTGTTTTGGTTCGGCTTGCTGTCCCAGCTCGCCCATCCCGCGCTCGCGCGGGGACGTAGCGTGCCTGGTGCCCGTTCCCATTCGAAGTTGATCCGCCGTGCATGTCGCGCGGCGGCAACGCATTCTGACGGAGCACCGCGATGCCCATCGGTACCGTGAAGTGGTTCAACCCGACCAAGGGTTTTGGTTTCATTCAGCCGGAGGACGGCTCGAAGGACGTGTTCGTGCACATTTCCGATGTGCAGCGTGCCGGCCTGCAGGGCCTGCAGGAAGGCGAGCGCGTGGAGTTCGAGCTGCAGCGCGGCCGCGAGGGCAAGGTCTCTGCCGGCAACCTGAAGCAGGTCTGAGGCAGGCCGGCCCTGCCGCCGCCACGCGGCGGGGCTCCCCACGAATCGCGAGCCGGGTGCGCCGATGGCGACGCCCGGCTCGCCTCGTTTCGGGGGGCTGTGCAAGCCTCCCCTTATCCCTGTCCCAGCGAGTGAGGGCGCCCCTTCCATGGCACGCATCCCCAATTACGGCCAGCAACGGGCCGAGCGGAACCGCGCCAAGCAGGCCAAGGCCGAGGCCAAGGCGCAGCAGCGCGAGGAGGAGAAGGCCCGCCGCAAGGCCGCCATCGCCGCCGGCCTGGACCCCGACCTCGGCGAGCCGGTGACGCTCCCGCCCGAGGACGAGGACGAGGACGGCAAGGCCGGCTGATCCGGGCACGGCCGCGGCGGCTTTTTCCGGCCGCCGGCGGGCCGCCGCATTGACAGTGCCGTGCCCGGCGGCGGACCCTGCGCTCCAGTGGGAGAAGCGGGGACCGCCTCTGATGGATCAGACCAAGAAGAGCTTCAAGCTGCGCAGCCAGCGCTGGTTCGACGACCCGGAAGACCCGGGCATGACGGCGCTCTACATCGAACGCTTCCTGAATTTCGGCCTGACGCGCGGGGAGCTGCAATCGGGCAAGCCGATCATCGGCATCGCCCAGACCGGCAGCGACATCGCCCCCTGCAACCGGCACCACCTGGCGCTGGCGGAGCGGGTGAAGGCGGGCATCCGCGACGCCGGCGGCATCCCCCTCGAATTCCCGATCCACCCGATCCAGGAGACCGGCAAGCGCCCCACCGCGGCGCTGGACCGCAACCTGGCCTATCTCTCGCTCGTGGAGATCCTGCACGGCTACCCGCTGGACGGGGTGGTGCTGACCACGGGCTGCGACAAGACCACCCCCGCCTGCCTGATGGGCGCCGCCACGGTGAACATCCCCGCCATCGTGCTCTCCGGCGGGCCGATGCTGGACGGGCACTGGAAGGGCCGGCTCTCCGGCTCCGGCACCATCGTCTGGGAGGCGCGCAAGCTGCTCGCCGCCGGCGAGATCAACTATGACGGCTTCATGCAGATGGTGGCGAGCAGCGCCACCTCGGTCGGCCACTGCAACACCATGGGCACGGCGCTCTCCATGAACAGCCTGGCGGAAGCCCTGGGCATGTCGCTGCCCGGCTGCGCCTCGATCCCCGCCGCCTACCGCGAGCGCGGCCAGATGGCGCACGCCACGGGCATGCGCATTGTCGACATGGTGCGGGAGAACCTGCGGCCCAGCGACATCATGACGCGCGAGGCCTTCGAGAACACCATCGTGCTGGCCAGCGCCATCGGCGCCTCCTCCAACTGCCCGCCGCACCTCGTGGCCATCGCCCGCCACATGGGCGTGGAGCTGACGACGGAGGACTGGCAGACCGTCGGCGCCGACGTGCCCCTGCTGGTCGATTGCCAGCCCGCCGGGCGGTTCCTCGGCGAGATGTTCTACCGGGGCGGCGGCGTGCAGTCGGTGATGAAGGAGCTGGCCGATGCCGGCAAGCTCCACCTCGGCGTCAGGACGGTGACCGGCCAGACGCTGGAGGAAGACCTCAGGCGCGCGCCGCTGCCGGACCGCGAGGTGATTCGCCCCTATGCGCAGCCGCTGAAGGAGCAGGCCGGATTCGTCGTGCTCTCGGGCAATCTGTTCGAGAGCGCGGTGATGAAGGTCAGCGTCATCGACGCCGAGTTCCGCAAGCGCTTCCTCTCCGACCCGGAGGATGTGTTCGAGGGCAAGGTGATCGTCTTCGAGGGGCCGGAGGACTACCACGACCGCATCGAGGACCCCGATCTCGGCGTCGACGAGCACACCGTGCTGGTCATCCGCAACTGCGGCCCGGTGGGCTACCCGGGCAGCGCCGAGGTGGTGAACATGCAGCCCCCCGGCGCCATGATCAAGGCGGGGCTGCACAGCCTGCCCACCATGGGCGATGGGCGGCAGAGCGGGACCTCCGCCAGCCCCTCCATCCTCAACGTCTCGCCCGAGGCGGCGGTCGGTGGCGGCCTTGCGCTGATGAATTCGGGCGACCGCATCCGCATCAACCTGAAAACCCGCAAGGTGGACCTGCTGATCTCCGAGGAGGAGATGGCCGCCCGCCGCGCCGCCTGGACGCCGCCGAAGCTGCAGCACAAGACGCCGTGGGAGGAGATCTACCGCTCCATGGTCGGCCAGCTCGGCACCGGCGGCTGCCTGGAGCCGGCGACGCTCTATCTCAACATCCTCGAGACGCGCGGCGAGAGCCGCCACAACCACTGATGGCCAGCCTTTCTTCCATGGCCGGCCGTCTCGCGGGGCTGCACTGCTTCGTCACCGCGGCGGGGCAGGGCATCGGGCGCGCCACGGCGCTGGCCTATGCCGCCGAGGGCGCCACGGTGGTGGCCACCGACCGCGACGCGGCGAAGCTCGCCGACCTCGCGCGCCCGGGGATCACCGTGCAGGCGCTCGACGTGCTGGACGACGCGGCGGTGAAATCCACCATCGCCGCGCACGGGCCGTTCGACGTGGTGTTCAACTGCGCCGGCTTCGTCCACCAGAACGACGTGCTGAGCTGCACCGATGCCGAGTGGGACTTCGCCTTCGCGCTGAACGTGCGGTCTCAATGGAAGGTGATCCAGGCGGCGCTGCCGGGCATGCTGGGGCAGGGGGGCGGCGCCATCGTCAACATGGCCTCGGCCGCCGGCTCGGTGAAGGGCGTCGCCAACCGCTTCGTCTATGGCGCCACCAAGGCCGCCGTGGTCGGCATGACCAAGAGCGTGGCGGCGGACTACGTGGCCAAGGGCATACGCTGCAACTGCGTCTGCCCCGGCACGGTCGACACCCCCTCGCTGGGCGAGCGGATCGCGGCCAACGCGCAGGCGGCGGGCGGGCTGGAGGCGGCGCGCGCCGCCTTCGTCGGCCGCCAGGCGATGGGGCGGCTGTCCACGCCGGAGGAGATCGCGGCCCTGGTGGTCTATCTCTCCGCGCCGGAATCGGCTTTCGTCACCGCGCAGGCCATCGTCATCGATGGCGGCTGGACCAACTGAGCTTAGGGGAACGCTGAACGATGAAGCTGCTGCGCTACGGCCCGCCGGGCCAGGAAAAGCCGGGCCTGCTGGACGCCGATGGCCAGATCCGCGATCTCTCCGGCGTGGTGCCGGACCTGGCGGGAGAGGTTCTCTCCGACGAGGGGCTGGCGCGCCTCGCCGCGCTCGACCCCACCACCCTGCCGATGGTGGGCGGCGATCCGCGCCTTGGCCCGCCGGTGGCGGGAATGAAGAACTTCGTCTGCATCGGCCTCAACTATGCCGACCACGCGGCGGAGACGGGCGCGGCCATCCCGAAGGAGCCGATCGTCTTCCTCAAGTCGCTCGGCGCGCTGCAGGGGCCGAACGATGACGTGGAGATCGCGCCGGACAGCGTGAAGACCGACTGGGAGGTGGAGCTGGCCGTCATCATCGGCACCCGCGCCAAGCGCGTCTCCGAGGCCGACGCGATGGCGCATGTGGCGGGCTATGCCGTGTGCAACGACGTCTCGGAGCGCGAGTGGCAGGCCGAGCGCGGCGGCACCTGGGACAAGGGCAAGGGCCACGACACCTTCGGCCCCCTCGGTCCCTGGCTGGTGACCAGGGACGAGGTGCCGGACCCGCAGAACCTCTCCATGTTCTGCGAGGTGGATGGGCACCGCTACCAGGACGGCTCGACGCGCACGATGATCTTCGGCGTGGAGAAGCTGGTCTCCTATGTCTCCCACTTCATCACCCTGCATCCGGGCGATGTGATCTCGACCGGCACGCCGCCGGGCGTGGGGCTGGGGCAGAAGCCGCCGGTGTACCTGAAGGTGGGGCAGACCATCCGCCTCGGCATCCAGGGGCTGGGCGAGCAGACGCAGAAGACGGTGCAGGGTTGAAGCAGGCGCCGGGAGAAGGCGCCATCGAGCCTCTCCCGGCATCACGATGAGTACCAAGGCTGCGGGAATATTGTCAGTCCAGCGCCGGAATGGCATCATTTTCAAAATGAATTTGGATAATGGTGTTGTTCAGCCTGACGAAATACCGGATTCGCCAAGGCGACGAGGCGCGCGACAGGCGTGACTGGCCAGCGGCGCGGGATGCCTATGCAGCGGCCCTCCGGCGCCAGCCTTTCCTGACAGCAATCCGGGTGCAGTATGGCCACGCCCTGAAGGAATCGGGTGATGTGCAGGCCGCATTGGCGGCGTACCGGCAGGCGGAGGCCTCGCGGCCCGATGATGCCGATATCCACTTGCAGATCGCCCATGCCCTTAAGTTGCTGGGCCAGCCGGCCGAAGCCCTCCAGCATTACAGGAAGGCCTGTGAACTCGATCCCGCCTGCGCCGATGCCAAGCGGGAGGTGGCCCAACTCAGGCAGGTTCTGCGGCCGGCCATCCCGGGCCTGCCAACCCATCTGCGCTACGTGAATATTGGCACCACCAGCATCTGCAATGCCTCCTGCCTGCATTGCCCGACCGGGAAGGCAGAGACCGGCCATGTGCCGCGCCAGCACATGCCGATGCCGCTCTATCACGCCATCATGGATGGCATCGCCCAGCTTGGTATCCCGATCGCCCGCCAGATCAGTTTCGGCCTTTTTGGCGATTCTCTGGTTGATCCTCATATCGTGGCCCGCACCGCCTATGCCCGGAAGCTCTTTCCGGAGGTTGAGATCGTGCTGAATACGAACGGCGCGGCTTTTCATGCGGAGCGCCACGGTCAACTCCGCGCCTCGGATGCTATCCTTTCCCTGCACTGCGAATCTCTGTCGGAGGAGACCTATAATCTGCTGATGAAGCCCCTGCGCTTCAGCCGGGTCTTTCCGAAATATGCTCAGATCCTCGCAGCGTTCCCCGGGCGGGTTCATGTCAGCGTTCCCGTCAGCCGCCTGAATCAGCAGGAACTGCCGGCCATTCGCCGCTGGTTCCTGGAGAACGGCGCAAGAAGCGTGACCTTCGACCCCCTTAGCAGCCGCTGCGCCGAGGATCGCGGCCTCTTCGAATCTCTCGCGTTGAACCCGAAGAGAATCCGCTGCGGGCCGACGGTCGTGGACGACCTGATCATCGATGCCGATGGCAGGGTGATGATCTGCTGCCAGGATTTTCAGCGCATCGTGCCCATCGGGGAGATGGCAGCCGGCACGCTGCGTGAGGTTCTGGCCGATCCAAGGCGGGAGGATGTTCGTGCCAAACTGGCCGCGCGCCGGCACGACGAGATCGCCACCTGCAGCCGCTGCTATGGCGACCTGCGCGCCAGCAAGAAGCCGGTTGCGGATGCAGCCGGGATGATGGCCACGACGGCGCCGTGAAGTGGCGGCCGGTGGCGCTTCAGATCCTGTCACTCGACAGGAAGCGAACGCCCCGGCTCCGCAGACGCTCCGTCCCCGCCGCGGTCGCCTCCGGCGTGATGCCGCGGCAGGCATCCTCCACCAGCACAACCTGGTAGCCGAGTTCCGCCGCATCCTCCGCGCTGAAATCCGTGCAATAGCCGCGCGCCAGACCGGCGATGAAGACGCGCGTGATGCCGCGCGCGCGCAGGTAGCCGTGCAGCCCGGTGGGGGTGCGCCGGTCGTTCTCGCGGAAGGCCGAGTAGCTGTCGATGCCGCGCCGGAAGCCCTTGCGGATGACCATCTGGAGGCCGCGCGTCTCCAGCGCCGGGTGCAGCGCGGCGCCCGGCGTGCCCTGGACGCAGTGGTCCGGCCAGAGCACCTGCTCGCCATAGTCCAGCATGACGGTCCCGAAGGGCTGCTTCCCGGGGTGCTGGCTGGCGAAGGAGGCGTGGTCCGCCGGGTGCCAGTCCTGCGTCGCGGCGATGTTGGCGAAGCGCGGCATCAGCCCGTTGATGACCGGCAGCACCGCGTCGCCCTCCGGCACGGGGAGCGCGCCGCCGGGCATGAAGTCCGGCTGCACGTCCACCACCAGCAGCAGGTCGGTTCCGGTTATCATGCGGCGCGCTTCGCGATGCCGCCGGATTCCAGGATGAAATCGGCGATCTCGGCGACACCCTGCAATGCCTTGAGGTTGGTGAAGATGAAGGGGCGCTGGCCGCGCATCTTCCTCGAATCCCGGTCCATCACGCCGAGATCGGCGCCGACGAGCGGGGCGAGGTCGATCTTGTTGATCACCAGCAGGTCGGAGCGGGTGATGCCGGGGCCGCCCTTGCGCGGGATCTTGTCGCCGGCCGAGACGTCGATGACGTAGATGGTGAGGTCGGCGAGTTCCGGGCTGAAGGTGGCGGCCAGGTTGTCGCCGCCGCTCTCGATCAGCAGGATCTCGAGGCCCGGGAAGCGCGCCTCCATCTCCGCCACGGCGGCGAGGTTGATCGAGGCGTCCTCGCGGATGGCGGTGTGCGGGCAGCCGCCCGTCTCGACGCCGATGATGCGCTCCGGCGCCAGCGCGTCGTTGCGCGTCAGGAACTCGGCATCCTCGCGCGTGTAGATGTCGTTGGTGATGACGGCGATGTTGTGCGTGTCGCGCAGGTGCTTGCACAGGCGCTCGGTCAGCGCCGTCTTGCCGGAGCCGACGGGGCCGCCGATGCCGACGCGGAAGGGGCCGTTCGCAGGAGCGATCATGAGCGGAAGAGCCTCGTGTATTGCGTCTCGTGGCGCATGGAGAAGAGGTCGAGCACGGGGGCGGCGCTGCCCAGCCGCTCCGGGTCGGCGGCGAGGGCGGCCTCCGTCGCGGCTTCCAGGACGGGCAGCAGGGCGGCTGTCGTGATCTGCCCGTCTGTCTGGCCGAGCGGCACCAGCCGCACGCCGGCCGAGACAAGATTGGCCGCGAAGGCGGAGAGGAAGCCGAACAGCGCCATGCGCAGCGGCAACCCGTGCCACGCCGCGGCGGCACCGAAGGCCACCGGGTGCGCGACGCTGCCCCCCTGGCGCGCGGTGAAGGCGGCGAGCCGCGCATCCGGCCAGGCGGCGTTGGTCACCTTCAGGAAGGCGGTGCCCTGCGCCATGGTCTCCAGCGCCGTCTCGGCGGTGCCGCGCCAGGCGGCGGCGAGCTCCGCCACCGCATCCAGCGCCGCGTCGTCCTCCGCGCTGGCGGCGCGGTGGGCGGCGGCGAGCAGCGCGCCGTCGATGCGCCCGGCACCAGCCTCCAGCACCGCGCCGATATAGTCGGCGAGGCCCTGTCGGTCGCGCACCGCGCCGTCCTCCACCGCCATCTCCAGCCCGTGGCTGTAGGTGTAGGCGCCGACCGGATAGGCGGGCGAGAGCCAGGTGAGCAGGCGCTGTAGCGCCTCCCCCTCAGTGATGGTGGTGGTGGCCGTCGCCATGGTCGTGGCCGTGCTCGTGGTGGTGATGGCCGGCGTGGCGGTTGTGCTCGCCATAGGCGCCGCCTTCGGGGTTGAAGGGTGCCTCCACCCTGGCCAGGGTAGCGCCGAGACCCAGCAGCATCCGCTCGATGACATGGTCCGCGCGTATCAGGATGCGCTCGGCGCCGATCTCGGCGGGGAGGTGGCGGTTGCCGAGATGCCAGGCCAGGCGCATCAGGTGCAGCCCGTCCCGCGCGCGGATCTCTATCAGTGGCTCCGGCGCGGCGCGCACGAGGATGACGCCGCCGCCTTCCAGCAGCAGCCCGTCGCCATCGCGCAGCACGGTGGCCTCGGGCAGGTCGAGCAGGAAGCTGGTGCCGCGCTCACCGGTGTAGCGCTTGCGGCGGCGGTGGCGGTCGTCGAAATCCACCGTCACGGCGTCGCGCGCTGTGCGGGCCTGCCATTGCCCGGCGGGAAGGATCTGCGTGGCGCGGGGAAGGGTGGCTTCATTCATCGCGTTCGTCGTCTCCGCCAGGACCAGCAGCTTGCAGAAAAAAGAAGGGGGTCTGGGGGAATTCATTCCCCCAGCCTTCAGAACAAAAAGTACCGCTGCGCCATCGGCAGCACCTTGGCCGGCTCGCAGATCAGCAACTCGCCATCGGCCCGCACCTCGTAGGTCTCGGGGTCGATCTCGATGCGCGGCAGGGCGTCGTTCAGCACCATGTCCCGCTTGCCGATGCGGCGGGTGTTCGCCACCGGCAGCAGCGCCCGCGCGAGGCCGAGCCGCCCGGCGAGGTCGCCACTCTCCAGCGCGGCGGCGGAGACGAAGGTGACGGCGCTGGCGTTCATCGCCTTGCCATAGCCCGCGAACATCGGGCGGTAATGCACCGGCTGCGGCGTCGGGATGGAGGCGTTGGGGTCGCCCATCGGCGCCATGGCGATGCTGCCGCATTTCAGGATCATCTCCGGCTTCACGCCGAAGAAGGCCGGGCTCCACATCACCAGATCGGCCAGCTTGCCGACCTCGAGGCTGCCGACATGCGCCGAGATGCCCTGCGCGATGGCCGGGTTGATGGTGTATTTGGCGATGTAGCGGCGGATGCGGAGATTGTCGTTCTCGCCCTGCTCGCCGGGCAGGCGGCCGCGCTGCAGCTTCATCTTGTGCGCCGTCTGCCAAGTGCGGATGATGACTTCGCCGACGCGGCCCATCGCCTGGCTGTCGGAGGACATCATCGAGATGGCGCCGAGGTCGTGCAGGATATCCTCGGCGGCGATGGTCTCGCGGCGGATGCGGGACTCCGCGAAGGCCACGTCCTCGGCGATGCGCGGGTCGAGGTGGTGGCAGACCATCAGCATGTCGAGATGCTCGTCCACGGTGTTCACCGTGTAGGGCATGGTCGGGTTGGTGGAACTTGGCAGGAAGTTCGGCTCGCCGATGACGCGCAGGATGTCCGGCGCGTGGCCGCCGCCGGCGCCTTCGGTGTGGAAGGCCTGGATGGCGCGGCCGCCGATGGCGCGGATCGTCTCCTCGACGAAGCCGCTCTCGTTCAGCGTGTCCGAGTGGATGGCGACCTGGATGTCGAACGCGTCCGCCACCCGGAGGCAGGTGTCGATGGCCTTGGGCGTGGTGCCCCAGTCCTCGTGCAGCTTGAGGCCGCAGGCGCCGCCACGGATCTGTTCCTCGAGTGCCTCCGGCCGGGCGGCGTTGCCCTTGCCGAGGAAGCCGAGATTCATCGGGAAGCTCTCGGCCGCCTGGAGCATCCGGGCCATGTGCCACGGCCCGGGCGTGGCCGTCGTCGCCAGCGTGCCATGCGCCGGGCCGGTGCCGCCGCCGAACATGGTGGTGACGCCCGAGGCCAGCGCCTCCTCGATCTGCTGCGGGCAGATGAAGTGGATATGCGGGTCGATGCCGCCCGCCGTCAGGATGCGCCCCTCGCAGGCGATGATCTCGGTGCCCGGCCCGATGACGATGTCCACCCCCGGCTGGGTGTCCGGGTTGCCGGCCTTGCCGATGGCGGCGATGCGCCCGTCCTTGAGGCCCACATCGGCCTTGTAGATGCCGCTGTGGTCGATGATCAGCGCGTTGGTGATGACGGTGTCCATCGCGCCGCCCGCGCGCGTCACCTGGGACTGCCCCATGCCGTCGCGGATCACCTTGCCGCCGCCGAACTTCACCTCCTCGCCATAGGTGGTGAGGTCGCGCTCCACCTCGGCGAAGAGTTCAGTGTCGGCCAGGCGCACGCGGTCGCCCGTGGTGGGGCCGTACATGCCGGCGTAGGAGGCGCGGGAGATGCGGTTGGCCATGCTCAGAGCGCCCCCTCGACAAGGCCGCGGAAGCCGTGCGCCACGCGCCCGCCGGCATAGGGGATCAGCCGCACCACGCGGCTCTGCCCCGGCTCGAAGCGGATGGCGGTGCCGGCGGGGATGTCGAGCCGCAGGCCGCGGGCGGCGGCGCGGTCGAAGTCGAGCGCCGGGTTGATCTCGAAGAAATGGTAGTGGCTGCCGACCTGCACGGGGCGGTCGCCGGTGTTGGCGACCGTCATCTCCACCGCCTCGCGGCCGGCGTTCAGCACGATCTCGCCGGGGGCGGGGATGATCTCTCCGGGAATCATGGCGCCGCTCCTCAGCGGATGGGGTTGTGGACGGTGACGAGCTTGGTGCCGTCGGGGAAGGTGGCCTCCACCTGGATGTCGTGGATCATCTCGGGGATGCCCTCCATCACCTGCGCGCGGGTCAGGACGGTGGCGCCGTCGCGCATCAGCTCGGCGACCGTGCGGCCATCCCGCGCGCCCTCCACCACATGGTCGGTGATCAGCGCGATGGCCTCCGGGTGGTTCAGCTTGACGCCGCGCGCCAGGCGCTTGCGGGCCACCTCCGCCGCCATGGCGATCAGCAGCTTGTCCTTTTCGCGGGGGGTCAGGTGCATGGGGCCATCCCTGGAATGGTGGGGCGCATTGTGGCGCGGGGTTGCTCAGCTCGTCCACAGCCGGGGCAGGGACGGGGCAAGGCCGAGCACGCCTGCCCGCAAAAGCGGCAGCGCGGCGGAGAGCGCGCCGCGCACCGCCATGGCCTCGCCCAGCCAGCGGGCCAGCAGCAGGCCGGGGCGGGGCAGCGTCGCGGCATGGCCCGCCTCGCGCAGCAGGGCGCGCCCGGCCTCCGCCTCGGCCGGGCAGCCGGCGAGCAGCAGCAGGGCGCCGGCACCCGCGCCGCCGAAGCCGAAGCGGTGGCCGAGCCACGCGCCGGGGGCGGGGCCGAGGTCGGTGGCGTCCGCCCAGTCCAGCCGGCCGCCGCGCCAGAGGCGCCAGGAATCGAACAGCGCGCCGCTCTCCAGCCGCTCGCCCCGCGCGGCGCGGCCGAAGACCAGCATCTCGGCCGCCAGCAGCCGCGCCCCGGGGGCGAGGCGCGCCTCCATGCGGCGGGCGAGACGGGCGCCGTCGAACAGGATGGTCTCCTGCGGCAGCCATTCCAGCGTGGCGCCCTCGGCCACCGTGAGGGTGGTGGCGATGCGGCTGTCATCGCCCAGGCTGCGGTAGATCTTCTCGGCCGCGGGCGTGGTGATCCCGGCGGTGCCCTCCGCGGCCAGTTCCACCGCCACCTCCAGCGAATCGCCCCCTGCCAGCCCGCCGCCGACATTGACCAGCGCCGCCATGGGCGGCTCGCCCGGCTCCGGGGTGGGGAAGAGCACGCGCAGCGGCGCGGCGTGGTAGAGATGGCGCAGCACCGTGCCGCGCGGCGTGTGCGCGAAGCCGAGCTCGGCCCGGCCATGGGCGCGCTGGTGGCGGGGGAGGGGCGCGGTCATGCGCGCCCGTTCTGGCAAGGCATCCATCGGCCGGGACGCCAGCAAGAGCCGTGCCGCATCATCCGCCCAGCACCCGCACCGCCAGCGCCGCGGCCGAGGCGCGGTTCTCGACGCCGAGCTTGGTGAACACCGTCTCCAGATGCTTGTTCACCGTGCGCGGGCTCATCACCAGGATCTCGGCGATGTCGCGGTTGCTCTTGCCGCGGGCGAGCCAGAGCAGCACCTCCGCCTCCCGCGCGGTCAGGCCCAGCCGCTCGCGCAGCCGCGTCTCCTCGGCGCGCGGGTCGGTGGCGGTGACGCGCAGCAGCATCTCTTCGGGCGCGATCTGGCCGACATGGTGGAACTCCACCTGCCGCCCGTCCGGCAGCCGCACGGCGGGCAGGCGCGGCATCTCGCCCGGCGCGAGCGGCGCCCAGCCGGGCAGGCGCAGCCCGGCCGGCGCGTCCGCCTCCCCCGTGGCCCCGGCGGCGCGCAGCAGCCCCGCCGCCTGCGGCGTGGCCCAGAGCAGGATGCCCTCGCGGTCCACCGCCAGCAGGAAGCGCCCCGCCACGTCGAGCGCCGCATGGGCGCTGCGGGTGAGGCGCGCATTGGCGAGGTGGGCGCTGATGCGCGCCACCACCTCGTCCGGCACCACGGGCTTGATGACGTAGTCCACGCCCCCCGCGTCGAAGCCGCGCACCACATCCTCGCTCTCGGTCAGGCCGGTCATGAAGATGACGGGCACGGAGAGCAGCGTGGCGTTGCGCTTCATGCGGCGACAGGCCTCGAAGCCGTCCATGCCGGGCATCACCGCATCCATCAGCACGATGTCGGGGGTGATGCGCTCGATGACAGCCATGGCGGCGGCGGCGGATTGCGCCACCAGCACCATGTAGCCCGCACCCTCCAGCGTGTCGTTCAGGAGGCCCAGCGTGCCGGGGGCGTCGTCCACCACCAGCACGATGTCGCGCCGTTCCACCAGGCTCATTCCGCATCCTCCGGCCGCGGCTTCGGAGGGTCCGCCTCCGGCGATGGCCCCTGACGGGTCGCCTCCGGCGATAGCTCCCGATGGGCCGCCTCTGGCGATGGCTCCGGAAAGGCCGCCTCCGGCGGCAGGGCAGCGAGGAAGGCGTCCAGCCGGTATTCGGAGACATGGCCGCGCAGCACGGCGATGGCGGTGGCGGCCTCGGGGCATTCCGCCTCCAGCGCGTCCAGCCGCTCGCGGATGCCGCCCACATAGCCGATGGCGGCGAGCTGGCGGAGATTGGCGGCCTGGGCCGGCGTCAGCCGCGCCGCGGCGCCGGCGGGCGGGGCGGGCGGCGGCTCGGCCTCGGCGAAGGTCCAGGTGATGCCGAGCAGCACGCCCACCTTCTCCAGCAGCGCCGGGATGGAGAGCGGCTTGGGCAGCACGTCGTCATGGTGGCGGGTGCCGTCGCGCCGGCCGGGCGGCGGGCCGAGCTCCAGCGCATTGGCCGAGACCATGATGATGGGCGCCTCCTGGAGCGCCTCCTCGCGCAGGCGGCGGGCCAGCTCCCAGCCCGTCATGCCGGGCATGGCGATGTCGAGCAGGAACATGTCCGGGGCGCGGTCCTCGGCCAGGCGCAGGCATTCGGCGCCATCGGCCGCGAGGCGCACGGTGAAGCCGAGCGGGGCGAGCAGGTCGGCGATCAGGGCACGGTGGGCGGGGTCGTCATCGGCCACCAGCACGTCGAGGCGGCGCGCCCCGGCGCGGCCGGTGACGCGCCGCTCGGGCAGGACGGGCGCGCCCACCTTGCCCGAGAGCAGCAGCCGCACGCGGAAGGTGCTGCCTTCCCCGAGCGTGGAGCGGACGGAGATCTCGCCGCCCATCACCTCGGTCAGCGTCTTGGTGATGGTCAGGCCGAGGCCGACGCCGGGGGTGGAGGGGGCGTGGCTGTTCTCGCCGCGCTGGAAGGGCTCGAAGATGCGGGCGAGGTCCGCCTCGGCGATGCCGATGCCGGTGTCGATCACCGCGAACTCGGCGACCTCCGAGCGGAAGCGCAGCCGCAGCGTGACGCCGCCCGCGCGGGTGAACTTGATGGCGTTGGAGAGCAGGTTGATGAGGATCTGCCGCAGCCGCCGCTCATCCGTGTGCACCACCTCCGGCATCCGCTCCGGCGCGTCGAAGCTGAAGGCGATGCTCTTGGCCTCGGCCTGCAGGCGCAGCATCTGCACGATCTGGTCGAGGAACTCGGGCAGGCGCACCTCGTCGCGGTACAGCTCGATCCGCCCGGCCTCAATCTTGGAGATGTCGAGCAGCCCCTCGATCAGCGCCGCCAGATGCTCGCCGCTGCGGCGGATGGTGCGCACACCGTCGCGCCGCCGCTCGGGGATGGCGGGGTCGCGCTCCAGCAGCTGGGCGTAGCCGAGGATGGCGTTGAGCGGCGAGCGCAATTCATGGGAGATGCCGATGACGTAGCGGCTCTTGGCCTGGTTGGCGCGCTCGGCCACCTCCTTGGCCTTCTGCAAGGCGGCGTCGGTGCGCTTGTGGGCGCGGATCTCGCTCATCAGCAGGCTGGTCTGCCGGCGCGTCTCCTCCTGCGCCACGAGGCGGGACTGGCGCGCCAGCACCAGCGTCCAGGCGACGATGCCGCCGATGACGGCGAGCACGAAGAAGGCCTTCCAGAAGGCGGTGTCGAGATGCGGGCTGCCCGGCGTCTGCGCGCGGATGCCGAGGAAGACGAGGCTGATGGTGGCGACGAAGGCCAGGAACACCACCATGAAGGAGCCGACCGGCGTGGTCAGCGCCCGCATCACGCCCTCCGGCAGGGCGGCGCGCAGCGGCGTCATGATCTGCGCCGAGAGCCGGGCATGCGGCTTGCAGCCATCGCCGCAGCGGGCGTCGAGCGTGCAGCAGAGCGAACAGATGGGGCCGGTGTAGACGGGGCAATAGGCCATGTCGCGCGGCTCGAAGGCGTGCTCGCAGATGACGCAGCGCAGGTCGGGGCGCGCGGCCCAGGCGGCGCGCGGCTTGCGCGCCAGGTAGTAGCGGCCGCCGGTGGCCCAGGCCAGCGCCGGCGCTGCGGCGAAGGCCACCCCGAAGGCGATGAAGGTGGCGAAGGCCTGCGGCCCGGCGCCGAGCGCGCCGTAATAGGCCAGGAAGGAGGCCAGCACCGAGAGCGCCATGCTGCCGACGCCCACCGGATTGACGTCGTAGAGATGCGCGCGCTTGAACTCGATGCCCGGCGGGCTGAGGCCGAGCGGCTTGTTGATGGTGAGGTCGGCCACCAGCGCGCCCATCCAGGCCGCCGCCACGTTGGAATAGACGAACAGCACCTGCTCGATGGTGTTGTAGACGCCAAGCTCCATCAGCAGCAGCGCCACGGCGATGTTGAACACCAGCCACACCACCCGCCCCGGATGGCTGTGCGTCAGCCGCGAGAAGAAATTGGACCAGGCGAGCGAGCCGGCATAGGCGTTGGTGACGTTGATCTTGATCTGCGACAGGGCGACGAACGCCGCCGTGACCGCCAGCGCCACGCCGGGCGAGGCGATCAGCGCGCCGAAGGCCAGGCGGTACATCTCGGCCGGCTGCACCGCCTGGGTGGCGGAGAGGCCGGCCTGGAGCGCCGCATAGGCAAGGGCGGAGCCGGCCAGGAGCTTCAGCACGTCGAAGGCGATCCAGCCGGGGCCGCCGGCCAGCAGCGCCGTCCACCACACCCAGCGCTTCTGGGTGTCGCGCGGCGGGAGGAAGCGGATGTAGTCCACCTGCTCCCCCGTCTGGGTGATCAGCGCGAAGAGGACGGAGGCGGCGGCGCCGAAGGCCAGCAGGTCGAACCCCGCGCGGCCCTGCTCGCCCGCATAGTGCGTCCAGCCTTCCAGCCAGTCCGGATGCGCCACCAGCAGGGCGATCAGCGGCAGGACGTTGAGCACCAGCCAGACGGGCTGCGTCCAGGTCTGCACCCGGCTGATGAAGGTGATGCCATGCGTGACCAGCGGCACCACCACCACGGCGGAGGCGAGATAGCCGAGCCAGAGCGGCACGCCGAAGAAGCTCTCCAGCATGTCCGCCAGGATCACCGCCTCGATGCCGAAGAAGATGAAGGTGAAGCTGGCATAGATCAGCGAGGTGACGGTGGAGCCGATATAGCCGAAGCCGGCGCCACGGGTCAGCAGGTCGATATCCACCCCCGCCCGCGCCGCGTTCAGGCAGATGGGCAGGCTGGCCACGAAGATGAGCGCCGAGACGAAGAGGATGGCGGCGACGCTGTTGGTGAAGCCATAGGCGACGGTCAGCGCCCCGCCGATCGCCTCCAGCGCCAGGAAGGAGATGGAGCCCAGCGCCGTGTTGGCCACCCGGAAGGCCGACCATTTGCGCGCGCTGACCGCGGTGAAGCGCAGCGCGTAGTCTTCCATCGTCTCGTCGGCGACCCAGCGGTTGTAGTCGCGCCGGATGCGCAGGATGCGCTGGCGGGTGGCCATATCGGGGGCTGCGGGGTCCAGGACGAAGCGGGGAGAAAGCGGGGCAGCGGGAGAATGAGACGGGGGGAGAGTGGGGCGGGGGCGGAGGCAGCGTCAAGCGCCGCCCGCCTACGTCATTTGACGTATACGATTCCGCGGGAAGTGACCGGAGATTGGCGCCCACACGCCAGGCGGCTCCCCGCCGCCCGCAGGAGAGCGACCGATGATCCACCGGACCCCCTTCTCTCGCCGCGCCCTGCTGGCCGGCGCCGCCGGCACGCTGGCGCTGCCGGCCATCCGCCCCGCCCTCGCCCAGGGCAGCGGGCCGATCAAGGTGGGGGTGCTGCACTCCCTCTCCGGCACCATGGCGATCAGTGAGACGGCGCTGCGCGACACGGTGCTGATGATGGTGGAGGACATCAACGCCAAGGGCGGGCTGCTCGGCCGCAAGGTCGAGGCGGTGGTGGTGGACCCCGCCTCCAACTGGCCGCTCTTCGCCGAGAAGGCGCGCGAGCTGCTCCAGGTGCACAAGGTGGACGTCACCTTCGGCTGCTGGACCTCGGTCTCCCGCAAGTCGGTGCTGCCGGTGTTCGAGGAGCTGAACGGCCTGCTGTTCTACCCCGTGCAGTATGAGGGCGAGGAGCAGAGCAAGAACGTCTTCTACACTGGCGCCGCGCCGAACCAGCAGGCGATCCCGGCCGTCGAGTACCTGATGAGCGACGATGGCGGCGCCGCCCGCCGCATCGCGCTGCTCGGCACGGATTACGTCTATCCGCGCACCACCAACCGCATCCTGCGCGCCTACCTGAATTCGAAGGGCATCGCGGATGGGGACATCCTGGAGGAATACACGCCCTTCGGCCATTCCGACTGGCAGGGCATTGTCAGCCGCGTGAAGGCCTTCGCCAACCAGGGCAAGAAGACGGCGATCGTCTCCACCATCAACGGCGACGCCAACGTGCCCTTCTACCGCGAGTTGGGCAACCAGGGCATCAAGGCCGAGGACATCCCCTCCGTCGCCTTCTCGGTGGGCGAGGAGGAGCTGGCCGGCATCGACACCAGGCCGCTGGTCGGCCACCTGGCCGCCTGGAACTACTTCATGAGCGTCGAGAGCCCGGTGAACACGGCGTTCAAGGCGATGTGGGCCAGCTACATCAAGAACCCGAAGCGCGTCACCAACGACCCCATGGAGGCCACCTACACCGGCTTCCGGATGTGGGCGCAGGCGGTGACGCAGGCCAAGACCACCGCGGTCGATGCCGTGCGCACCGCGATGTACGGCCAGAAGGTGGAGGCCCCCTGCGGCTACACCGAGGAGATGTTCGACAACCACCACCTGTCGAAGCCCGTGATGATCGGCGAGATCATGGAGAACGGCCAGTTCAACGTCGTCCACAAGACGCCGACGGCGATCAAGGCCGAGAACTGGTCGCCCTTCATTCCCGAGAACGCCAACCGCCGCAAGGGCTGAGCCCCCCTCCTGACTGACAGAAAAAAGATTGGGGGGTGCGGGGGGAAATTCCTTTCCCCCCGTCTTTTCTTTGCCGCGAGGGAAACCGATGCTGCGATCACTCCTGGTCCTGCTGTTGCTGCTGGCCGCGCCGGCCCGCGCGCAGGACGCCTTCACCGATGCGCTGAGGGGCCTCGGCGGCAATTTCCAGTCCCAGGCCGAGGCGGTGGAGAAGCTCGGCGCGCTGGGCGACCCGCGCGCCCTGCCGCTGCTCCAGGCGCTGGCCGAGGGCCGCCTGGCGAAGACCGCCGACGGCACCGTGCAGCTCCGCGAGGGCGATGCCGGCGAGCCGGTGCGTATCAACAACCGGGTGCGCGTGGCGCTGCGCGGCGCGCTGGGCCGGCTGCAACTGCTCTCGCCCGTGGAGGCGGAGCGCGCCGCCGCGGCGGACGGCCTGTTCCGCAGCCGCAGCCCCGAGAACATCCTGCTGCTGGAGGATGCGCTGGGGCGTGAATCCTCGCCCGCCGTGCGGGAGCGGATGGCGCTGGCACTGGCCGCCTCGCGCCTCGCCGCGCCGCAGGAGGGGGTGAAGCGGCAGGGCATCCTGGTCCTGGCCGAGGGTGGCTCGGCCTTGGCGCGCGGCCTGCTGCTGGAGGCGCGTGCCGCCCATCCGGCCCTGGCGCCCGAGATCGATGCCGCCATCGCCGCCATCGACCGGCGGCTGATGCTGAAGACCGCCGCCGAGACCGCCTTCCAGGGCCTCTCGCTCGGCTCCATCCTGCTGCTGGCGGCGCTCGGCCTCGCCGTCACCTTCGGGGTGATGGGCGTCATCAACATGGCGCATGGCGAGATGGTGATGCTCGGCGCCTACACCACGGTGATGGTGCAGGAGGCGCTGCGCGGCATCCCGGCCCTGGCGCCGCTCTCCCTGCCGCTCTCGGTGCCCGCCGCCTTCCTGGTGACGGCGGCGGTGGGGGTGGCGCTGGAGCGCGGGCTGATCCGCCATCTCTACGGCCGACCGCTGGAGACGCTGCTGATGACCTTCGGCGTCGGCATGATCATCCAGCAGGCGGTGCGGCTGATCTTCGGCGCGCAGAACCGCGAGGTGCTGAGCCCCGCCTGGATGCAGGGCACGCTGAGCCTGCCCGGCGGCATCGAGATCACGCAGAACCGGCTCTGGATCATCCTTTTCGCGCTTGCCGTGCTCGGCATCACCATCGCCGCCATCCGCTTCACCCGCTTCGGGCTGGAGATGCGGGCGGTGGTGCAGAACCGGCGCATCGCCGCCACCATGGGCATCCGCACGGGGCGGGTGGACGCGATGACCTTCGCCTTCGGCTCCGGCATCGCCGGCATGGCGGGGGTGGCGGTGAGCCAGATCGACAATGTCTCGCCCAATCTCGGCACCGGCTACATCATCGACAGCTTCATGGTGGTGGTGTTCGGCGGCGTGGGAAGCCTCGCCGGCACCATGATCGGCGCCTTCACCCTGGGCATCGTCAACAAGATGCTGGAGCCCTGGGCGGGCGCGGTGCTGGCCAAGATCGCCGTGCTCGTCGGCATCATGCTGTTCATCCAGCGGCGGCCGAAGGGGCTGTTCGCGCTGAAGGGAAGGGCGGCCGAGCAATGAGCGCCACCATCTCCATGGGCCAGCGCCTGCGCCCCGGCTCCGCGACCATCCTGCGCGGCATCCTGCTCGCAGGCTTGGCCATCCTGGCCATGCTGCCGGTGCTGAACCGGCTGCCTCCCGAATCCGCGCTGTATGTCTCGGATTTCGTCGTCTCCGTCTCCGGCAAGTGGATCTGCTACGCCATCCTGGCGCTCGCCATCGACCTCGCCTGGGGCTATGCGGGCATCCTCTCCCTGGGCCACGGCGCCTTCTTCGCGCTGGGCGGCTATGCCATCGGCATGCACCTGATGCGGATGATCGGGCCGCGCGGCGTCTATGGCCACCCCGTCCTGCCGGATTTCATGGTGTTCCTCGGCTATACCGAGCTGCCCTGGACCTGGTGGGGGTTTTCGAGCTTTCCCTTTGCCTTCGCCATGGCGCTCGTCGTGCCGGGGCTGCTGGCGGGGGTGGTGGGCTACCTTGCCTTCCGCAGCCGCATCACCGGCGTCTATCTCAGCATCATCACCCAGGCGATGACCTATGCGCTGATGCTGGCCTTCTTCCGCAACGACATGGGCTTCGGCGGCAACAACGGCTTCACCGACTTCAAGGAACTGCTGGGCATGCCGCTGAACACCAGCGGCGCCCGCGCCCTGCTGTTCTACGCCGCGCTAATCGCGCTCGGCGGGGCGCTGCTGCTCTGCGCGCATCTCACCCGCTCCAAGCTCGGCCGCGTGCTGGTGGCGGTGCGCGACGCCGAGAGCCGGGTGCGCTTCCTGGGCTACGACACGGTACGGGTGAAGCTCACGGTGTTCGTCCTCTCCGCCATGCTGGCGGGGCTTGCGGGGGCGCTCTACACGCCGCTCGTCGGCATCATCAACCCCGGCGAGTTCAGCCCCGGCAACTCGATCGAGGCGGTGGTGTGGGTGGCGGTCGGCGGGCGCGGCACGCTGGTGGGGGCGCTGGTCGGCGCCTTCTCGGTGAACGCCATCAAGACCTGGCTCACCTCCTTCGCGCCCGACCTCTGGCTGTTCGTCCTCGGCGGGCTGTTCGTGGCGGTGACGCTGTTCCTGCCGCGCGGCATCGTCGGCCTGCTGCACAGGGGAGACGGCAAGTGAAGGGCGCGCGCCTCTACCTCGATGGCGTCTCGGTCGTGTTCGACGGCTTCCGGGCGCTGAACAACCTTTCCCTCATCGTCGAGCCGGGCGAATTGCGGGCGATCATCGGCCCCAACGGCGCCGGCAAGACGACGATGATGGACATCATCACCGGCAAGACCCGCCCCACCGCCGGCACCGTCACCTTCGGCGAGCGGGACCTGACGAAGCTGGACGAGGCGACCATCGCCAATCTCGGCATCGGCCGGAAATTCCAGAAGCCCACGGTGTTCGACGCGCTGACGGTGTTCGAGAACCTGGAGCTGGCGCTGAAGGCGCCGCGCGACCCGTGGTCCTGCCTGCGCTGGGTGCTGGGCCAGGAGGCCCGCAAGAAGATCGAGGCGACGCTGGAGGAAATCGGCCTGGCCGACCGGGCGGCGGACCGCGCCGCCATCCTCTCCCACGGCCAGCGGCAATGGCTGGAGATCGGCATGCTGCTGATGCAGGAGCCGCAACTGCTGCTGGTGGACGAGCCGGTGGCCGGCATGACCGACCAGGAGACGGAGCACACCGCCGCCCTGCTGCGCCGCATCGCCGGCAGCCGCAGCGTGGTGGTGGTGGAGCACGACCTCGAATTCGTCCGCGCGCTGGGCGAGAAGGTCACCGTGCTGTGCGAGGGCGCGGTGCTGTCCGAAGGCAGCATCGACCATGTGCAGAACGACCCGCGTGTCATCGAAGTCTATCTGGGGCGCTGAACGATGCTGCGTGTTGAGAACATCGATCTCTTCTACGGCGCCAGCCGGGCGCTGCGCGGCGTTTCCCTCGGTGCCGATCCTGGCTCCATCACCTGCGTGCTGGGGCGCAACGGGGTCGGCAAGTCCTCGCTGATGCGCGCCATCGTCGGGCTGGAGCGGATCAGGGGCGGGCGGATCGTCTGGGAGGGGAAGGATGTCTCCACCCTCTCCGCCGCCGACCGGGCGCGGGCGGGCATCGGCTACGTGCCGCAGGGGCGGGAGATCTTCCCGTTCCTCACCGTGCGGGAGAACCTGGAAACCGCGCTGGCCGCCGCGCCGCGCGGCGCCAAGGTGCCGGACGACATCTTCGAGCTGTTCCCCATCCTGAAGCAGTTCCTGCGGCGACGGGGGGGCGATCTCTCGGGTGGGCAGCAACAGCAGCTCGCCATTGCCCGCGCGCTCACCGCCCGGCCCCGCCTGCTGATCCTGGACGAGCCGACCGAGGGCATCCAGCCCAATGTCATCAAGGACATCGCCCGCGTTATCAGCCTGCTGGCCCGCAGCCGCAACATGGCGGTGGTGCTGGTCGAGCAGTATTACGAGTTCGCCCGCGAGTTGGGGGACCAGCTCGCCATCATGGTGCGGGGGGAGGTGGCGCTTTCGGGCCTCTCCGGTTCGCTGGAGGAGGAGGCTGTGCGGCGGCTGCTGACGGTGTAAGTCCTTCTTTTTCTGAAGAAAAAGAAGCAAAAAGACTTTTCGAGTTTGGCGTCCGCTTCTCCACCAGCGCCACGCCAACTGACAAAAGTTTTTTGGTTCTTTTTTCCAAAAAAGAACCTCTCCCTTCTCCGGCTTCCCCCGCAACTGAAACATGCTATAGCAGTTGCCGTGCAAACCCTCCTGCTCTCCGCCGACGATCTCGCCTCGCTCGCCACCCGCGTCTATGTGCGGCTGCGCGATGCCATCGCCGAGGGGCGGCTGGTGGCGGGGGAGCGCCTTTCCGAGCGCGGCCTGGCCGAGAGCTTCGGCGTCTCGCCCGCGCCGGTGCGGGATGCGCTGCACCGGTTGGAGGCGGAGGGGCTGGTCACCACCCTGCCGCGACGCGGCAGCTTCGTGGCCGATCTCGGCCCGGCCAAGCTGCGCCAGATGGGCCGGCTGCGCGCCGCGCTGGAGGGGGTGGCCGCGGGCTTCGCCGCCGAGCAGGCGACGCCCGTCCAGGCCGCGGCCCTGCGCCGCCACCTGCACGCGGTGCGCGACGCCACGCAGGCCGGCGACCTCGCCGCCCTGGCCGCCGCGAACGATGCGCTGCACGCCGCCATCCTCGCCATCGCCGACCATGCCGTGCTGGCGCGCCACCTGGAGGCGCTGCGCGGCTACGACCATGTCACGCGCCGCCGCATCCTCGCGGCCGCGCCGGAGGAACCGCGCCGGGCCTTGCGCGAGCACGCCGGCATCGTCTCCGCCATAAGGCGGGGGGATGCCGCGCGCGCCGAGGCGCGGATGCGCGCGCACACGCTGCGCTCGCTCAGCCAGATCGTGGAGGACACCAAGTCATGACCACCCCCGTTCCCGACCGTGTGCGGAAGGCCCTCTCGGGCATCTCCGGCATCCTCGTCACGCCCTACGATGCCGAGGGCAATCCGGCGCCGGAGAAGCTGCGCCCGATCATCGCGCGCTGCGCCGCGGCGGGCGTCGATGGCCTTACCGTCAACGGCAACACCAGCGAGTTCTACAGCCTCTCCTTCGCCGAGGCGGAGCGGATGCAGGCCGAGGTGCCGGCGCTGGTCGAGGGGCGCGCGCTGGTCATCGCCGGCATCGGCCGCAGCGTGGTGGAGGCGGAGCGGCTGGCCCGCCGCGCGCCAAAGGATGGCGCCGACGCCATCATGATCCACCAGACGCCGGACCCCTTCGTCGCCCCGCGCGGCGTGGTGGAGTATGTGCGCCGCATGGCCGATGCCTCCGGCCTGCCGGTGGTGCTCTACCTGCGCAATGACGGCATCGGGCTGAAGTCCATCGAGGAGTTGTGCCGTATCCCCGGCGTGGCCGGCGTGAAGTGGGCGACGCCGAACGTGATGACGCTGGCGCACGCCATGCGCATCGTGGGCGACCAGGTGAACTTCATCTGCGGCCTGGCCGAGCCCTGGGCGCCGCCGATGACGGCGCTCGGTGCGCGCGGCTTCACCTCCGGCCTGATCAACGTGGCGCCGGAGCGGTCCGTGACGATCCGCGATGCGCTGGCGCGGGGCGACTTCGCCACGGCCAATGCCGAGATCGCCGCCATTGCCGGCTTCGAGGCGCTGCGCTCCGAGGAGCAGAACGGGACCAATGTTTCCGTCGTCAAGGAAGCGCTGAATCTCACGGGGCACGATGTCGGCCCGGCGCGCCCGCCGGCCGCGTGGCCGCTGGCGCCGGAGTCCCACGCCCGCCTGCGCGCCCTGCTGACGGAATGGGGCATGCTCAAGGCTGCCGCCGCGTAAACGGATGTGGGGGTCCGGGGGAACTCAGTTCCCCCGGCGGGGCGAGGGGCAGCGCCCCTCCCTTTCTTTGTCTTACATGGTCGCCCCGATCGGCCATGGCGCGAATTCCGCGCCGCCGAAATCGTAGTTCTCGCTCTTGGTCCGCTCGCCCGAGGCCACGCGCAGGATGAGCTGGAAGATGCGCTCGCCGCACTCCTCGACGCTCTCGCGCCCGGAGAGGATGGTGCCGCAATTGACGTCCATATCCTCCTCCATCCGCTCATACATGGCCGAGTTGGTGGCGAGCTTGATGGAGGGCGCGGGCTTGCAGCCGAAGACGCTGCCGCGCCCGGTGGTGAAGCACACCATATTGGCGCCGCCCGCCACCTGGCCCGTGGCGGCCACCGGGTCGTAGCCCGGCGTGTCCATGAAGACGAAGCCCTTCTCCGTCACCGGCTCCGCATAGTCATAGACGGCGGTGAGGTTGCTGGTGCCGGCCTTGGCCATGGCGCCGAGCGACTTCTCCAGGATGGTGGTCAGCCCCCCCGCCTTGTTGCCGGGGGAGGGGTTGCTGTTCAGCTCCGCCTGGCCGCGCGCCGCGTAGTCCTCCCACCAGCGCATCAGCCCCACCAGCTTCTCACCCACGTCGCGCGAGGTGGCGCGGCGGGTCAGCAGGTGCTCGGCGCCGTAGGTCTCGGGCGTCTCGGAGAGGATGACGGTGCCGCCATGCCGCACCAGCAGGTCGGAGGCATGGCCCAGCGCCGGGTTGGCGGTGATGCCGGAATAGCCGTCCGAGCCGCCGCATTGCAGGGCGATGGTGAGGTGGCTGGCCGGCACCTCCTGGCGGTGCACCTGGTTGGCCTCGGCCAGCACCTCGCGCACGAAGGCGATGCCGGCCTCCACCGTCTTGCGGGTGCCGCCCATGGACTGGATGTCCATGTTGCGCAGCCGGCCGGCGAGGTTCTGCTCCTCCAGCAGCCCCGAGATCTGGTTGACCTCGCAGCCGAGGCCGATGGCGATGACATGGCTGAAGTTCACGTGCCGCGCATAGCCCGCGAGCGTCCGGCGCAGGATGCGCAGGCCCTCATTGTCGCCCATGCCGCAGCCGGTCTTGTGGGTGAGCGCCACCACGCCATCGACGTTGGGGAACTCGGCCAGCGGGTCGCTGCCGGTGAAGGGGTTGCGCTTGAAGGCGTCGGCGATCAGCGAGGCGACATGCGCCGAGCAGTTCACGCTGGTGACGATGCCGATGTAGTTGCGCGTCGCCACCCTTCCATCGGGGCGGAGGATGCCCATGAAGCGGGCGGGCTCGGGCACGTAGAGCGTCGGCCGGGCGTCCACGCCCCAGGCATAGTCCTTGTCGAACTCGCCCATGCCGCAGTTCTGGGTGTGCACCCACTCGCCGGGCGCGATGGGCTGGGTGGCGAAGCCGATGATCTGCCCGTAGCGCTTCACCGCCTCGCCCGGGGCGTGCGGGCGCAGCGCCACCTTGTGCCCGGGGGGGATGCGCGCGCGGGTGACGACGTTCGGCCCCACCGGGGTTCCCTCCGGCGCGGCGCGGCGGGCGATCAGCACGCTGTCCTCGGGGTGCAGGCGGATGAAGGGCGTGTCGGCCACGGTGTCCATGTGCGTTTTCCTCCAGGGGGAGGACAGTCTAGCGCAGACGACAGGCTTGCGAAGCTTTTGTGCCGCAAGGCATAATGTCATCATACAACAAAGCCGGAGCGCCTGGAGGCGCCCGATGGGGGATGGAATGATCCGTGGCTTCCTGGCGGCCGCCACCATGGCCGCCTGCGCGCTGTTCGGCGGCACCGCCGAGGCGCAGCAGCGCCTGCGCTGGGCGCATGTCTACGAGACGGGCGAGGCCTACCACACCGAGGCGCTGTGGGCCGCCCAGCAGATCAAGGAGCGGACGCAGAACCGCTGGAACATCGAGGTGTTCGCGGCCAGCGCGCTGGGCAACGAGCCCACCATCAACCAGGGCCTCTCGCTCGGCACGGTGGACATCATCTACACCGGCGTGGCCTTCGCCGGCGCCACCTACAAGCCCATCGCCATCAGCAACGCGCCCTACATCTTCCGCGACTACGGCCATTTCGCCGCCTACCGGCAGAGCGAGCTGCTGCGCGACCTGATGGCGGGCTACGACAAGCAGACCGGCCACCGCTCCGTGGCGCTCACCTACTACGGCGCCCGCCACCTGACGGCCAACCGCGCCATCACGAAGCCCGAGGATGCGCGGGGCATGAAGCTGCGCGTGCCGCAGGCGCCGCTGTTCCTGATGTTCACCCGCTCGATCGGCGCCAACGCCACGCCGATCGCCTTCGCCGAGGTATATCTCGCCCTGCAGCAGGGCACGGTCGACGGGCAGGAGAACCCGCTGCCCACCATCCAGGCCAAGAAGTTCTACGAGGTGCAGAGCCACATCATGCTCTCCGGCCACATCACCGAGAGCATCCTGACCATCGTCGGCCGCGCCACCTGGAACCGGCTGAACGAGGCGGACCGCAAGGTGTTCGAGGAGGTGCTGCGCGAGGCGGCGACGCGCGCCAGCAAGCAGATCCGCGACGCCGAGCTGAGCCTGCCGGACTGGTTCCGCCAGCAGGGCAAGACCGTGCTGGAGCCGGACCGTGCCGCCTTCCGCGCCGCCGCCATGCCGCTGCACAACGACCAGGCCGCGGGCGCGGGCTGGACGAAGGAGCAGTATGACCGGCTGCAGGCCATCGCCTCGGCCACCAACTGAGAGGAGGGCCGGGGAGCGGGACTCCTCCCCGGCCTTCGCTGCCCTCAGGCGCCCGGTGCGTACTTGATGGCGCAGCCATAGTTGCGCGTCACCGCCCGCTCCACCGGCCGGCCGTCGGCGACGGCCAGCATGGCGTTCCAGGCCAGCGGCTCGGCCTTCGGCACGTCCTCGGCGCGGTTGGAGGCGATGCTGTCGATGCCGCCCATGTAGCGCAGCAGCCCCTCGCCATCGATGACGTACATGTGGGGCGTGGTGGTGGCGCCATAGGCGCGGGCCATGCGGCTCTCGGGGTCGAGCAGCACGGCGGCGGGGGCGGCGCCGCGCTCCGTGGTCAGCCTCCGCGCGCCGGCGCCATCCACATGCCCCTGCTCGCCGGGCGGGGAGGAGATGACGGACAGCCAGACCAGCCCGCGCCCGGCGGCCTGCTTCTGCAGGGCCTGCATGTTGTTGCTGCCGTAGTGCTTCCGCACGAAGGGGCAGTCATGGTTGGTCCACTCCAGCACAACCACCTTGCCGCGGAAATCGGCCAGGCGGCGCATCGTGCCGTCCTGGTCGGGGGCGGCGAAGTCGGGCGCGGGGGCGCCGATGACGGGCGCGGCCTGCGCCAGCCGGGGCAGGGCCGGCATCAGCACGGCGCCGAGCGGGATGGCGAGGGTGGCGCGGCGGGACAGGAACTTGGCCATGGTCGGTCACTCCATCGTCGAGAGGGGGCGTCGGGAGCCCGGTCAGCCCGGAGGCAGCGCCTCCAGCACCAGGGCTTCGGTGAGGATCTGCGGCAGCAGCGCGGGCTCGCCGCCGCCGGGCGGGTAGACGAGGTAGAGCGGCACGCCCTCCCGCCCGAAGCGGCGCAGCACGGCGGCGATAGCGGGGCCGCCATCGGTCCAGTCGCCCTTGAGGTAGGCGACGCCGCGCCGCATGAAGGCGTCGCGCACCGCCTCCGAGTGCAGTGCGACCCGCTCGTTCACCTTGCAGGTGATGCACCAGGCGGCGGTCATGT
Organism: Teichococcus aestuarii; assembly: GCF_042651065.1. Lineage (NCBI taxonomy): Bacteria > Pseudomonadati > Pseudomonadota > Alphaproteobacteria > Acetobacterales > Roseomonadaceae > Roseomonas > Teichococcus aestuarii. The sequence continues at coordinate 146 of NZ_JBHSCH010000038.1, read as the reverse complement.
TGACGAAGACGGGGCGGCCCTCGGCGCGCAGGGCGGCCAGCCGCGCTTCCGACCAGGGCTCGGCGCCCGGTTCGGCGGCGCTGGCGCGGGTGCCGGCGCTGGCGGCGGGTGCGGTGGCCAGGGCCGGCAGCAGGGCGAGCGCCGCG
>NZ_JBHSCH010000037.1:0-43830 GCF_042651065.1 Teichococcus aestuarii | reverse complement strand
CGCGCGGCCTCGCCCGCCGGCACAGCGGCGCCGGGCGGCGCGGCGGCGGGCGGCTCGGCGGCGGGCGGGGCGGCGTTCTGCGCCAGGGCCGGGGCGGCCCAGGCGCACAGCAACAGCAGCAGGACGTGCAGGGTGCGCATGGCGCGCACCGGAAGCCGAAGCCCCGGCCCGGGTCAAGCCTTGCTTTGGGCTTTCCTGCCCCCATGGACGGCGCCGGCCGCGCCGTCCAGGATGGCGGCGGAATGTTTGCAGCCCCCACCGTCTGGACCGTCATGGTCGCCCTGCTCGGCGTGCACCTCGCCGGGATGGGGGCCTTCCTCACCCTGCCCGTGCTGGCGCCGCTGATCGCGCGCGAGCTGGACCTGCCGCCGAGCCTGGTCGGGCTGCACACCGGGCTGGTCTATGCCGGGGCGCTGGTCTCCGGCCCCTTCACCGGGCTGCTGCTGCGCCGGCATGGCGGCATCCGCGTCTGCCAGGGGGCGCTGGTGCTGATCGGCTGCGGCATCGCCCTCGCCGTGCTCGGCCATCCGCTGGCGCTGGCCGCCTCGGCGCTGCTGGCCGGGCTGGGGCACGGGCCGGTCACGCCCTCGGGCAGCCACCTGCTGGCGGGGCGGGTGCCGCCGCGGCAGCGCAGCCTGATCTTCAGCCTCAAGCAGTGCGGCGTGCCGGCGGGCTCGATGCTGACGGCGGCGCTGGCGCCGGCGGTGGGGGTGGCGTTCGGCTGGCGGGCGGGGGCGCTGACCATGGCGGCGCTGGCGCTGCTGTCCGGGCCGGTGGGGCAGCCGCCGCGCGCCGCGCTGGACGCCGACCGCGACCCCACCGCCGCCGGCGGCCCCCGCGCCGCCTGGCGCGACGCGGTGGGCAGCCTCGGCCTGGTGCGGCGGGACAGCCGGCTGCGGTCGCTGACCTGCGCCGCCGCCTGCTTCGGCGTCTCGCAGTTCTGCTTCGCCGCCTTCTTCGTCGCCTGGCAGGTGGAGGTTCTGGGCACCCCGCTCACCGAGGCCGGGCTGCGCATGGCGCTGGCGCAGGGGGCGGGGGTGGCCGGGCGCGTCTTCTGGGGCCTGCTGGCCGACCGGGTGGGGCCGGTGCCGGTGCTGGTGGCGATCGGCGCCGGCGCGGTGCTGGGCTGCGTGGCGCTGGCCTTCGCCGGCCCCGCCTGGCCGGGGCTGGCGGTGACGCTGGCCGGCATGGTGCTGGGCGCCACCGGCATCGGCTGGAACGGCGTGCTGCTGGGCGAGGTGGCGCGAATCGCGCCCCAGGGCCGGGTGGGCGGCGCCACGGCGGCGCTCGGCGTGGTGTTCGGGGTGGTGCAGGTGGTGATGCCGGTGGCCTTCACCGCGCTGGTGGCGGGCACGGGGTCCTATCTGGGCGGCTTCCTGCTCTGCGCCGCCTGCGCGCTGGCGGGCGCCTTCTGGGTGCGCGGCGGGCGCTGAGGCGCCGGAACGATCCCCGCCGCCGCCGCCGGTCTGCCCTGCGGCCGGCGCCGCCATGCACGCCCCCGGGCCGGCTTGCACGCCTGCGAAACGGCGCTATGTGCGATCCATGCAAATCGTCCTCTCCATCCTGCTCGGCGTCGCCATGTTCGCCACGCTGGGCGTCATGTTCGCCGGCATGCTCGGCCTTGCCCAGGGCGAAGGGAACGGCGCCCGCTCCAACCGGTTGATGCGCTGGCGGGTCACCCTCCAGGGCGTCTCCCTGGCATTGTTCGTGCTGCTGATGCTCACCATGCGTGGCTGACGCCGGCCGGCGGAGCCGGGCGGGGCGGGCCGGGGGTCACCTTGCCTCGGCCGGCGCTGGCGCCTAGGCTCCGTGCCGCAACTGCACAAAGCCTCCCGGAAGGGGGGCGGGTGGCATGCGCGCCCCGCCTGGCACGGCCGGAGGGGGGTGCGGCGCCGCCCGGCACTCAGGTTGAAACCCAGAAAGCAGGACACGGCCCGGCGATGAAGCTCCTCGTCCCCGTCAAGCGGGTGGTCGATTACAATGTGAAGGTCCGCGTGAAGGCGGACGGCACGGGCGTCGAGACGGCGAACGTGAAGATGTCGATGAACCCCTTCGACGAGATCGCCGTCGAGGAAGCGGTGCGTCTGAAGGAGAAGGGGACCGTCACCGAGATCGTCGCCGTCACCATCGGCCCGGCCCAGGCGCAGGAGCAGCTCCGCACCGCGCTGGCCATGGGCGCCGACCGCGCCATCCTGGTCGAGGCCGAGGGCGCCGAGCCGCTGGGCGTGGCCAAGGTGCTGAAGGCGCTGGTCGAGCGCGAGCAACCGCAGCTCGTCATCCTCGGCAAGCAGGCGATCGACGACGACATGAACGCCACCGGCCAGATGCTGGCGGCGCTGCTCGGCTGGAGCCAGGGCACCTATGCCAGCAAGGTCGAGCTCTCGGCCGATGGCGCGAAAGTGACGCGCGAGGTCGATGGCGGGCTGGAGACGGTGCAGCTGAAGCTGCCCGCCATCGTCACCACCGACCTGCGGCTGAACGAGCCGCGCTACGCCAGCCTGCCCAACATCATGAAGGCCCGGAAGAAGCCGCTGGAGACGCTGAAGGCGGCGGATCTCGGCGTCGACCTCACCCCGCGCCTGACGGTGGTGAAGGTGGAGGAGCCGCCGAAGCGCCAGGCCGGCGTCAAGGTCGGCTCGGTGTCCGAGCTGGTGTCCAAGCTGAAGACCGAAGCGAAGGTGATCTGACCATGGCCGTTCTCGTCCTTGCCGACCGCAGCGGCGCGACCGTCAGCCAGCCCACCCGCAGCGCGGTGGCCGCGGCCTCCCAGATCGATGGCGACGTGCATGTGCTCGTCCTCGGCGGCGCCGAGGCGGCGCAGGCCGCGGCCAAGCTCGCCGGCGTCACCAAGGTGATCCAGGCGGACGGCCCGGCCTACGAGCATGGCCTGGCCGAGCCCGCCGCCGCCCTGCTGGTGGCGCTGGCCCCGAACTACAGCCATCTGCTGGCCCCCGGCAGCGCCATGGGCAAGAACATCATGCCGCGCGTCGCCGCGCTGCTCGATGTGCAGATCATCACCGACATCGCCGCCGTGGAGGGCGCGGACACCTTCCGCCGCTTCATCTACGCCGGCAACGCGCTGGCCACGGTGAAGACGGCCGACGCGAAGAAGGTGCTGACCGTCCGCGCCGCCTCCTTCGACCCGGCCCCGGCCGAGGGCGGCTCCGCCGCCGTCGAGGCGGCCCCCTCCGCCGAGGACCCGGCCGTCTCCAGCTTCGTCGGCGCCGAGATCGCGCAGAGCGAGCGGCCGGAGCTGACCGCCGCGCGCGTCGTCGTCTCCGGCGGCCGCGCCATGGGCTCGGCCGAGAATTTCCATCTGCTGGAGGGCATCGCGGACAAGCTTGGGGCCGCCATCGGCGCCTCCCGCGCGGCGGTCGATGCCGGCTACGCGCCGAACGACCATCAGGTGGGGCAGACCGGCAAGATCGTGGCGCCGGAGCTCTACATCGCGGTGGGCATCTCGGGCGCCATCCAGCACCTGGCCGGCATGAAGGACAGCAAGGTGATCGTCGCCATCAACAAGGACGAGGAGGCGCCGATCTTCCAGGTGGCCGATTACGGCCTGGTGGGCGACCTGTTCAAGATCCTGCCCGAGCTCGAGCAGGAGCTGGGCTGAGGCCATGGGCGTGACGGAGATCGCCTCGGTCGGCGTCATCGGCGCCGGGCAGATGGGCAATGGCATCGCCCATGTGGCGGCGCTGGCGGGGCTCTCCGTCGCGCTGGTGGATGTGAAGGCGGAGGCGCTGGAGAAGGCGCTGGCCACCATCGGCCGCAACATGGAGCGGCAGGTGCAAAAGGGCGCGCTGGAGGCCGGGGCGCGCGACGCCGCCCTGGCGCGCATCGCCACCGGCACCGAGATGGCGGCGCTCGCCCAGAGCGACATCGTCATCGAGGCGGCGACGGAGCGGGAGGACCTCAAGCTCTCCATCTTCCGCGCCGTCTGCCCGCTGCTGAAGCCGGAGGCCATCCTCGCCTCCAACACCTCCTCCATCCCCATCACCCGGCTGGCGGCGGCGACCGACCGGCCGGACCGCTTCATCGGCATGCACTTCTTCAACCCGGTGCCGGTGATGAAGCTGGTGGAGGTGATCCGCGGCTTCGCCACCTCCGACGCGACCTTCGGGGCCATCTCGGCGCTGGCGAAGACGCTCGGCAAGACCACGGCGGTGTCGGAGGACTTCCCCGGCTTCCTGGTCAACCGCATCCTGATCCCGATGCTGAACGAGGCGGCCACCGCCCTGCACGAGGGGGTGGGCGATGTCCGCTCCATCGACGCGGCGATGAAGCTCGGCGCCAACCACCCGATGGGGCCGCTGGAACTGGCCGACTTCATCGGGCTGGACACCTGCCTCGCCATCATGCGCGTGCTGCATGACGGGATGGGGGACGGCAAGTACCGCCCCTCGCCGCTGCTGGTGAAGTATGTCGAGGCCGGCTGGCTCGGCCGCAAGTCGGGCAAGGGCTTCTACGACTACAGCCAGGACCCGCCGAAGCCCTCCCGTTGACGCTGGCCGGGCGCCTTGCCACCGGCTTCGCGGCCTTCGCCGCCGGCTGGAGCGTGATGGCGCTGGAGATGCTCGACGGCCGGCTGATGGCGCCGGTCTTCGGGCAGACCATCCACCAATGGGGCGCCATCATCGGCACGGCGCTGGCCTTCATGGCGCTGGGCTATGCGCTGGGCGGGCGGCTCGGCGCCCGGCCGGATGGAGCGCGCGCGCTGCCCTGGCTGCTCGGCGCGGCGGCGCTGTTCGCGGCGCTGGTGCCCTGGCTCGGCCGCGGCATCGCCGCCGGCGCCGAGGCGCTGCTTGGGCCGCTGCCGGGCGCGGTCGGCGCCTCGATGCTGCTGATCGGGCCGCCGGCTTTCGTCCTCGCCGCCGCCTCGCCGCTCTGCGTGGCGCGGCTGGCGCCCGATATCGGCGCGGCGCGGGCCTCGGGGCTGGTCTCGGCCTGCCAAGCGCTGGGCAGCATCGGCGGCACCTTCTTCGCGGCCTTCCTGGCCATCCCCTATCTCGGCCTCACCGGCGGCTATGCGCTGGCCGCGCTGGTCGCCGCCCTGGCGGCGCTGGCCACCGGGCTGCGCCCGCTGCCGGCCGCCCTGGCCCTGCTGCCCCTGCTGCCGGGATATCTGGCCGAGCAGGCCCGGCAGCGCCTCTTCGCCGCCTATGTGGAGACGCCCTACAACACGGCGATGGTCTGGCGCGACGCGCAGGCCACCTCGCTGCTGCTGAACACCACCCGCGTGGCGCAATCCGTCCGCTGGCATGACGGGCGGGAGACCGGCTCCTACTGGGAGTTGCTGTCCGCCGTGCCGGCGCTGGCCCGGCCCGGGCAGGCGGAGGGCGGAAGCGCGCTCTATCTCGGCGTGGCGGGGGGCGCGGCGATTTCCGCCACCCAGGCCGCCTGGCCGGCGCTGCGCCCGCAGGGCGTGGAGATCGACCCCGGCGTGACCGCCCTGGCGCGCGCGCATTTCTCCCTGTCCATCCCCGTGGCGCATGACGATGCGCGGCGCTTCGTGGCGAAGGATACGGGCCGCTACGCCGTCATCATGGTGGACCTCTACGCCACCGGGCAGATCCCGGCGCATATCGCCACGGTGGAGTTCTTCGAATCCCTGGCGCGGCGCCTCGCGCCCGGCGGGGTGGTGGCGATGAACGTCTATGGCGGGGGCGACCCGGAGAGCATCGTGGGGCCGCTGGCGGCGAGCCTCGGGCGGGCCTTCCCGGGCCTGCTGGCGGCGCGCTCGGCCAGCCGCAACACGCTGCTCCTCGCCTGGGGCGAGCCGATGGCGGTGGCCGCCGCCGAGGCCGCGCTGCGCGCCGCGCACGAGGCCGCGCGCCGCGCCGCGCTGCGCCTGTCGCGCACGCTGGAGGAGGGCGCGCCGCTCGCCGCCGGCCACGCCCCGCTCACCGACGAGCGCTCGGACATGGAGATCCGCGCCGCGCGGGCGCTGTCCCGCTAGAGCAGCCCCTCGCGCCGGAAGCTCAGGTAGCGCCCATTGCCGACGATCAGGTGGTCATGCACCACCACGGCGAAGAACTGCCCCGCCTGCCTGATCTCGGCCGTCATCTCGATATCGGCGCGGCTCGGCGTCGGGTCGCCGCTCGGGTGGTTGTGGACGAGGATCAGCGCCGTGGCGTGCAGCTCCAGCGCCCGCTTCATCACCTCGCGCGGGTAGACGGGCGTGTGGTTCACCGTCCCCTTGGCCTGCGCCTCGTCGGCGATCAGGCGGTTCTTGCTGTCGAGGAAGAGGATGCGGAACTGCTCGATCTTCTCGCGGCTGATGGCGGCGTTGAGGTAGGTGATCAGCCGGTCCCAGTTGTTCAGGACGGGCGCCTCCATCACCTCGGCCTTGGCCAGCCGCAGCGCGGCGGCCTGCACCAGCTTGAGGGCCGCCACGCTGTGCGGCCCGAGGCCGCGCGTCTCCATCAGCACCTGCTGCGGCGCGGCGAGCACGGCGGCGAAGCTGCCGAAGCGGTTGATCAGCGCCTTGGCCAGCGGCTTGGTGTCGCCCTGCTTGAAGGCGAAGAAGAGCAGCATCTCCAGCAGCTCGTAATCCGCCAGCGCGTCCGGGCCGCGTTCCAGCAGCTTCTCGCGCATCCGCCCGCGATGGCCCTGCGGGCCGGTGCCCTGGAAGGGCGTGGCGGGTGCGGGCGGAGCATCCGGGCGGGGCGGGCGCAGCTCGTAGCCCAGATCCTCCGCCCGGGGCAGGGTGGCCTCGTCCAGCCGCAGCGGCGCCTCGGCGAAGCCCGGGGGGCGGGAAGGGGGTTGGTCCCGCCCCGCGCCATTCTGGCCCTGGGCACTGGAAAGCCATGCTGACATCGCGGCCTCTCCATCTTCCGCCTCCTGGCGGCGAGGGGCATTTTCATCACAGGAGAGGAGAAGTTCAACCTTTTTGTTCAAATTTTCGTGAATCGGCCGCGATGAAGGCTCTCAGCCGCTGAAGCTGACCTTGGCGTTTTCGCCGCTGGTGTCCGGCTTGCCGCTGACCAGCGACTGGGCATAGCCGAAGGCGAAGCGGAGGCTGGAGGAGATGCCGTCCCAGTATTCGGCGCCCTCGATCTCGACGCCGATCAGCGCCACCTTGTCGCTCTCCGGCCCCTCGGGCAGCCAGGTGCGCACGCCCTCGGTCCAGACGGCGCGCTTCTTCGCCACGTCCCGCACCACCCGGCCGCGGCCGAAGATGGAGACGTAGTCCTGGCTGCGCGTGTCGGCATAGCCCAGCAGCACCCGGGAATCGCCTTCCAGCTCGGCGATCTTCGGGCTGTCGGCGCGGGTGAAGAACCACAGGGTGCGGCCGTCGGGGTCGGGCTTCTGGGTGCGCATCGGCCGCCCGCGCAGGCGGCCCTGCTGGTCGATGGTGGTGAAGATCGCGGTGCCGATCTCGCCGATCATCTCGCGCACCTTCATGCGCATCTCGTCGTCGTTGCGGTCCGTGTGCATGGGTTTCTCCCGTCGTCGTCCTGCCGGTCCAAACCCCGGGGGCCGGGGAAGGGTTGCCCGGCGCGCCCAGGCCGGTGTTGCCAGGGCTGGCGTTGACAGGGCTGGCGTTGACAGGGCTGGTGTTGACGAGGCCGGCGTTGGCGGGGCTGGCGTTGACAGGGCCGCCGCCTGCCCGCACCGTTCCGCCACCATGATCCACCCGAACCTCCGCGTCAGCCGCGACGGCCCGATCGCCACGGTGCTGATCGACCGCCCCGAGAAGCGCAACTGCCTCGACCTGCCGATGTGGGAGGCGATGGGCACCACCTTCGCCGCCCTCTCCGCCGATGAGAGCCTGCGCTGCGTCATCCTGCGCGGGGCGGGCGAGGCCGCCTTCTGCGCCGGCGCCGATATCGGCGGCTTCGGCGAGGATTACGGCGGGCGGGAGAAGGACCGCCGCTACGCCGCCGGGCTGGATTCGGCGCTGGTCAACATCCGCGACTGCACGCACCCGGTGGTGGCGGCCATCTCCGGCTGGTGCATGGGTGGCGGCGCCGGCCTGGCCACGGTGTGCGACTTCCGGGTGGGCGGCGAGGGGATGCGCTTCGGCATCCCCGCCCGCAAGCTCGGCATCTGGTACCCCTATGTGGCGCTGGAGGCGCTTCAGGCCGTGGTGGGCTACGCCGTGGCCTGCGAGCTGATGATCGAGGGCCGGGTGCTGGACGGCCCCGAGGCCCTCTCGCGCGGCCTGCTGACGCGCTGCGTGCCGGATGGCGCGGTGTTCGAGGAGGCCGGAGCGCTGGCCGCACGCATCGCGGAGGGCGCGCCGCTTTCCAACCGCTTCCACAAGCGCGCGCTGCGGCAGCTGCGCGGGCCGATGCCCATCCCACCCGAGGAGATCGAGGCCGCCGGCCGCTACGCCGAGACGCAGGATTTCCAGAACGCGGTGAAGGCGTTCCTGGCGAAGCGCGCGCCGGTGTTCGAGGGGCGGTAAGGGGAAGTCATCTTCTTTTTCTGAAGAAAAAGAAGCAAAAAGACTTTGTCAGTGGGGCGTTGCACTATCGGCCAGCGACCGCCCAACCGGCAAAAGTTTTTTGGTTCTTTTTTCCAAAAAAGAACCCTTACGCCTGCTTCAACTCGATCAGCGTCCGCCGGATCTTCCGCCCGCGCCGGATGCGGTCCTCGATGAAGCCGGCCTCCCCCCAGCGCACGGCGCGGCCGAGGGCGTGGGCGTCCTCCGAGAAGCGCGCCAGCATCTCCAGCAGCGCCTCGCGGTTGTTGAGGAAGACGTCGCGCCACATGTCCACGTCGCTGGAGGCGATGCGGGTGAAGTCGCGGAAGCCGGAGGCGGCGAATTTCAGCACCTGCTCGCGCGTCTCCTGCGCCAGGTCGTCGGCGGTGGAGCAGATGGTGAAGGCGATCAGGTGCGGCAGGTGGGAGACGATGGCCACCACCTTGTCGTGCGTCGTGGCGTCCATCGCCTCGATCATGGCGCCGGCGCGCTGCCACAGCGCCTCCACCTTCGCCCGTGCCGCGGGGTCGGTGCCCTCCAGCGGCGTCAGGATGACGTAGCGGCCCTGGAACAGCGTGGCGAAGCCGGCATCGGGGCCGGAATGCTCGGTGCCCGCCATCGGGTGGCCGGGCACCAGGTGCACGCCCTCGGGCAGCAGCGGCAGCAGGTCGCGCAGCACGGAGCCCTTGGTGGAGCCGGTGTCGGTCAGCACGGCGCCCGGGGCGAGGTGGGGGGCGATCGCCGCCATCAGCGCCGCGAAGGTGCCGACGGGGGTGCAGAGGATGACGCCGTCGCAGCCCTCCACGGCGCGGGCCGGGTCGGTCTCCACCACATCGGCGAGGCCCAGCTCCCGCACGCGCGCCGCGACGCCCGGGCCGCTGTCGCAGGCGACCAGCGTGGCGGCGATGTCCCCCCGCTCGCGCGCCAGCCGCGCGAGGGAGGAGCCGATCAGCCCGAGCCCGATGATGCAGAGGCGCTGGAAGACCGGCTCGGCCCCGGAGGTTTCCTCAGCCATGGGCGAAGCTGTCGATCACCATCTGGCATTCCTCGGCGGTGCCGATGGTGATGCGCAGGCACCCCGGCAGCCCGTAGCCGCCCATGCCGCGCACGATCAGCCCGCGCGCCTTGAGCTTCGCGTCCGCCGCCTTCGCCCCCTCCGGCGAGCCGAAATCGATCAGCAGGAAGTTGGTCTCGCTCGGCCAGACGCTGTGGCCGGCGGCGGTCAGCGCCGCCGCCACCTTGCCGCGCCACTCGGTGTTGTGCGCGACGGATTTCTCCACCCAGCCCGGCTCGGCCAGCGCCGCCACGGCGGCGGCCTGGGAGGCGCCCGCCACGTTGAACGGCCCGCGCACGCGGTTCAGCACGTCGATGATGTCGGGGGCCGCGTAGCCCCAGCCCACCCGCATGCCGCCCAGGCCGAAGATCTTGCTGAAGGTGCGCAGCATGATGGTGTTGCCGGCGGCATCGACCAGCGCCTGGCCGGGGTCGTAGCCGGGGGCGGTGACGTATTCGGCATAGGCGCTGTCGAGCACCAGCAGGATGTCGTCCCGCAGCCCGGCCCGCAGGCGCGCCACCTCGGCGTTCGGCAGCAGCGTGCCGGTCGGGTTGTTGGGGTTGGTCAGGAAGACGATGCGGGTGCGGGGGCCGACGGCGGCCAGCATCCCGTCGATATCGGCCTGCATGCCGCCGCCCTCGGCCGGCACCTCGGCCACCTTCAGCACGCGGGCGCCGGAGGCGCGGCCGGTGATGTCGTACATCATGAAGCCGTAGGCCGACATGATGACCTCCGAGCCCTCGCCGGCATAGGCGGTGCAGAGCAGGGTGATCAGCTCGTCCGAGCCGTTGCCGCAGATGATGCGCGCGGGGTCGAGGCCGAAGCGGGCGCCGATCGCCTCGCGCAGCGCCTTCGCGTTGCCGTCCGGGTAGCGGTGCGCCTCGCGCGCCGCCTGCACGATGGCCTCGATGGCCGCCGGCGGCGGGCCGAAGGCGCCCTCGTTGGAGGAGAGCTTGATGATCCGGTTGACGCCCGGGATCTTCGACTCGCCCCCGACATACGGATCGATCGACAGGATGGAGGGGCGCGGCGGCACGGTCATCGGCGTCATTCTTCCGGCTCGGGCTCGGCATAGGCGCCGAGGATCTGCAGGCGGGGGAAGGGCAGGGCGCCGAGGCGCGGGTCGCCCTCGGCCAGGAAGCCCTCGATCTCGGCCAGCGCCATCGGCGTCGGCGATTCGCGGCGCAGCAGCCAGCGCGGCGCCAGGCCGGCGGTGTTCAGGAGGGAGAGGATCCGGGCGCGGGAATGCTCGGCCAGCGGCTCGAAGCGCAGCAGGCTGCGGTCCCGCCCCGTGGCGTCCGGCGCCAGGGGGGAGATGGCGAAGGCCTGGGGCGGCGCCTTCTCGCGCCCGCCATCCCGCGCGGCTTCCAGCGGCGCCAGGAAGGGCAGGGCGGCGACGATGTGCAGCCGCGGCGATTCCATCTGCGTCCACCACGCCGCCTCGGGGCGCTCGCCCTCCTGCGGCGCGGGCAGCACGGCCACGGCGGCCTCGCCGCTGGCCAGGCTGGCCAGCACGCGGGTGGGGGTGGGGTGCAGGCGCAGCGGCGTCAGCAGGCCGAAATGCGCGCGGGCCAGCCGCGCCAGGGGCGACTCGACGCCCGCCTCGCCCTGCGTCGCCACCGAAAAGCCGCCCTGCTGCGCCAGGGAGGAGGCGATGATCTCGCGCCAGAAGCGCACCACGGCCGGGCGGGCCAGCGCCCCCCGGTTGCGCTCCAGCAGGCGGCGCAGGATCACGGCCTCGCGCCCGGGGCGGAAGGTGGGGCCGCCCTGCTTCACCCGGCTTGCGGCCATGTGGGCGACGAGGTCGGCCCGGCGCATCAGCAGGTCGTGCAACGCGTCGTCGATCCGGTCGATCTCGGTGCGCAGGGAGGCCAGGTCGGGGGGGGCAAGGTCGGGCATGGCGGCGCCTCAGCAATAGAGCGCCCCCGCCATTCCGCCAAGGCACAACCGGGCCGCCCGAATCCGCCCGCCCGCCGGCAAGGCGGCGGTGGACCTGCGGCGGCGGCGCCCCTATTGCTGCGGGCGCGATGACCGAGCCGCTTCCTTCCTCCCCCGCCGATCCCGCCGCCCCGGTGGAGCACCAGCGGGCGCATTTCCCCGAGGGCATGGCGCTGGATTGCGGCGCCTGGGTGGCGCCGCTCGACGTCGCCTACCGCACCTACGGCACGCTGAACGTGGCGCGCAGCAACGCCGTGCTGGTCTGCCACGCCCTCACCGGCGACCAGTACCTGGCCGAGCGCCACCCCGTCACCGGCCGGCCCGGCTGGTGGGAGGCGATCGTCGGCCCCGGCAAGCCGATCGACACCAGCCGCTTCTTCGTCATCTGCGCCAACGTGCTGGGCGGCTGCATGGGCAGCACCGGCCCGCGCGCGCCGATAACCGACAGCGAGGGCCATACCCGCCCCTGGGGCACGGATTTCCCCAACATCACCATCCGCGACATGGTGCGGGCGCAGGAGAAGCTGGTCCGCCATCTCGGCATCGACCGGCTGCTGGCCGTGGTCGGCGGCTCGATGGGGGGGATGCAGGCGCTGGAATGGGCCGCCACCTTCCCGCGCATGGTGCATGCCTGCGCGCCGATCGCCACGGCCGCGCACCACAGCGCGCAGAACATCGCCTTCCACGAGGTCGGCCGCGCCGCCATCCATTCCGACCCGGACTGGCGCGGCGGGCGCTACTGGGCGGAGGAGGGGCTGGTACCGGCCAAGGGGCTGTCGGTGGCGCGCATGGTGGCGCACATCACCTACCTCTCGGAGGAGGCGCTGGCGCGCAAGTTCGGCCGCCGGCTGCGCGGCGCCTCGGCGCTCACCTTCCTCGAGGACGTGTTCGAGGTGGAGAGCTACCTGCGCCACCAGGGCAGCACCTTCGTCCGCCGCTTCGACGCCAATTCCTACCTCACCATCACCCGCGCCATGGATTACTTCGACCTGGCGGCGGAGCACGGGGGGGAGCTGGCGGCGGCCTTCCGCGGCACGGCCACGCGCTTCTTCGTGGCCAGCTTCAGCTCGGACTGGCTGTTCCCCACCAGCGAGAGCCGCGCCCTGGTGCGCGCGCTGAACGCGGCGGCGGCCAGTGTCTCCTTCGTCGAGATCAAGTCCGACAAGGGGCACGACGCCTTCCTGCTGGACGAGCCGGAGTTCCACGCGGCGCTCGGCGGCTTCCTGCGCGGAGCCGCGGAGCGCCTCGGGGTCTGAGCGCGGCGGAGCGCCTCGGGGTCTGAGGGCGGCGGAGCGCCTCGGGGTCTGAGGGCGGCGGCGCAGCCCCGCCCCTTGTGCAACGCAGCATCCAGCAAACACGCCGCGACAAGGCCATCCCGAGACGCAAGATAACCCTGGACCGGCCATGCCGCGCAACGAAGCGCCGCGGCCCGACGAGACAGGCGGAACATGAGCGAGCACAGCCCCCCCGACGCGAGAGCACCCCTGAGCCGGCGGGACCTGCGCACCCTCCTCCTCGCCTCGCTGGGCGGCGCGCTGGAATTCTACGACTTCATCATCTTCGTCTTCTTCGCGGCCGCCATCAGCCACCTCTTCTTCCCGCCCGGCATGCCGGACTGGCTGCAGCAGCTGCAGACCTTCGGCATCTTCGCCGCCGGCTACCTGGCCCGGCCGCTCGGCGGGCTGGTCATGGCGCATTTCGGCGACAAGCTCGGCCGCAAGCGCATGTTCACCTTCTCCATCTTCCTGATGGCGGTGCCGACGCTGCTGATCGGCCTGACGCCCACCTACGCCACGCTGGGCTACGCCGCGCCGATCCTGCTGCTGATCTTCCGCATGATGCAGGGCGCCGCCATCGGCGGCGAGGGGCCGGGCGCCTGGGTGTTCGTCTCCGAGCATGTGCCGCCCGGCCGCGTCGGGCTGGCGGTGGGCATGCTGACGGGCGGCCTCACGGGCGGCATCCTGCTGGGCTCGCTGATGGCCACGGCCATCAACACCGCCCTCGCCCCGGCCGAGGTGGCGGCCTGGGGCTGGCGCCTGGCCTTCCTGGTGGGCGGCGTGTTCGGCTTCCTGGCCATGTATCTGCGCCGCTTCCTGCACGAGACGCCGGTCTTCGAGGCGATGCGCCGACGCGCCGCGCTGACGCAGGGGCTGCCCATCCGGCAGGTGCTGCGCGGCCACCGCCGCGGCGTGGCCGTCTCCATGCTCGTCACCTGGATGCTGACGGCGGCGATCGTCGTGGTGATCCTGATGACGCCGACGCTGCTGCAGCGCCTGCACGGCTTCACCCCCGCCGAGACGCTGCGCGGCAACCTGATGGCGACGCTGGCGCTGACCGTCTCCGCCATGCTGTGCGGCGCGCTGCTGGACCGCTTCGGCAGCGTGAAGGTGGGCGTCGCCGGCGGGCTGGCGATGATCGCGGCGACCTACGCGCTGTATCTCGGCGCCGCCGCGCGGCCGGAGCTGCTGGTGCCGCTCTATGCCTTGGCCGGCGCCACCATCGGCGTCATCACCGTGGTGCCCTATGTGATGATCCACGCCTTCCCGCCGCCCATCCGCTTCAGCGGCGTCTCCTTCGCCTACAACCTGGCCTATGCCCTGTTCGGCGGCCTCACCCCGCTGCTGGTCTCCGCCCTGGTGGCGGCCGACCCGCTGGGGCCGGCGCATTACGTGGGCGCCGTGTCGCTGGTCGGCATCGCCACGCTGGTGGCGAATGGCCGCGCCCTGCCGCCGGAGGCGGACATGCCCGCCGCCCCCGTGGGCGCCGCGCGCTGAGGCTGCCCGCCGCTCCGGAGGCCGCGGCATGAGAAAGGGCGCCGCCCCGACCGGGGCGGCGCCCTTTTCCATGCCGCGCTACGGCGCGTCACCCGCTCCCGCGCAGCGGGGCCGGTCCGCCCGCGGGCGCCGGCGCCTCTCGGGGAGGAGCCGGTGTCAGTCGGCCACGCCGGAGCGCATCGCATCCTGGCTGAAATGGCCGCACCAATCCTGCGAGGAAACTACCGGCCAGAGGCCATGCGCCTCGGCGCTGGGCTGGCTCACCGGCGGGTTGAAGCGGCACAGCCCTTCCCCGGCCTCGGCCATGGCGGTGTGGTTGTCGAAGAACTTGCACTTGGTGCAGGCGGCGTCGGTGGCGTCGGCGAAGGACATGGTCGCGGTCTCCTCAACCATCAAAGGGATTACGGGAATAGTGCGCGAGGCGCCGGATCGTTCCAGTAACCCGGATGGAGATTTCGCGAGCATTACTGCGAATGATTGTCAGGTACTTTGACATGATAATCATTTGCAAGAAAAGCGCGCCGTTCGCTTCGCCCTGGTGGGCCGGGGCCGCGCCGCCGCAAGGCGCTTCCACGCGGGGCCGATCCGCTTTAAGCGCCGCGCATGGCCAAAGCCCTGCCCCCGCCCGAGACCAGCAAAGCCCTGCTCGCCCGCCTGTGGCGCGACTATGTGCGGCACCACCGCGGGGGCATCCTGCTGGCGCTGCTCTGCACGGCGGCGCTGGCCGGCTTCACCGCGCTCTACCCGCTGGTCATCCAGCAGGCCTTCGACCTGTTCACGGAGGGCGACGGGCGCATCGTCTGGCTGGTGCCGCCGGTCATCGTCGTCATCACCGCGCTGAAGTCGCTGGCGCAGTACGGGCAGGCGGTCTCGGTGCAGGCGGTGGTGCTGCGCGTCATCGAGTCGCTGCAGAACGACCTGTTCCGCTCCCTCACCCGCACCGACCTGGCGCTGGTGGCGCGGGAGGCGCCGGCCCGCTACGCCGCCCGCTTCACCGCCGACGCCCAGGCAATCCGCGAGGCGCTGACCAAGGCCATCAACGGCCTGGCGGACGGGCTGACGGTGGTCGGCCTCGTCGCCTCGATGATCTGGCTCGACTGGCACATGAGCCTGATCCTCGTGGTGCTCTACCCGATCGCCGTGGTGCCGGTGATGCGGCTCGGCAAGCGCATCCGCCGCGCCTCGGGCGGCATGCAGGAGCGGGTGGGCGAGACGGCGGCCATCCTGACCGAGAGCTTCGCCGCCGCCCGCGTGGTGCGCAGCTACGGGCTGGAGGCGCAGGAGGAGGGCCGCGCCGCCCGCGCCTTCGCCGATCTGCGCCAGGCGCTGCTCACCATCGCCCGCACCCGCGCCAAGCTGGACCCGATCCTCGAGGCGCTGGGCGGCATCGCCGTGGCCGGCGTGCTCGCCTTCGTCGGCTGGAAGGTCAGCACCGGCCGCGGCACGGTGGGCGAGTTCACCGGCTTCATCACCGCGCTGCTGCTGGCCACCCGGCCGATGCGCGCCCTCGGCTCGCTCAACGCCGCCCTGCAGGAGGGCTTCGGCGGGCTGATCCGCGTCTTCGGCGTGATGGACCGCCCGCCGCGCATCACCGAGCGGCCCGGCGCCCGGCCGCTGCCCGAGGGGGCGGGGCGGCTGGCCTTCGAGGCGGTCGGCTTCCACTACGAGGGGGAGGAGGGGGGGCCGCCGGCGCTCTCCGGCCTCAGCTTCGCCGCCGAGCCGGGGCAGACCGTGGCGCTGGTCGGCCCCTCCGGCGCCGGCAAGTCCACCGCGCTGACCCTGCTGCCGCGCCTCTACGACGCGACCGAGGGCCGCATCCTGCTCGACGGCGCCGACATCCGCGACGTCACCCTGGCCTCGCTGCGCGCCGCCATCGCCTATGTCGGGCAGGAGGCGGTGATCTTCGACGACACGGCGCTGGCCAACATCGCCTATGGCCACCCCGGCGCCGGCCGCGCGGCGGTGGAGGAGGCGGCCCGCGCCGCCGCGGCGCACGACTTCATCACCGCCCTGCCGCGCGGCTACGACACGGTGCTGGGGCCGGGCGGCTCGCGCCTCTCGGGCGGGCAGCGGCAGCGCATCGCGCTGGCCCGTGCCCTGCTGCGCAACCCGCGCGTGCTGCTGCTGGACGAGGCCACCAGCGCGCTGGACGCCGAGAACGAGGCCGCCATCGGCCGCGCGCTGGAGCGGCTGCGGGCCGGGCGCACCACGCTGGTGGTGGCGCACCGCCTTTCCACCGTGCAGCAGGCGGACCGCATCGTGGTGATGCGGGAGGGCCGCGCCGTGGAGCAGGGCCGCCATGCCGAGTTGATGGCGCGGGACGGGCTCTACGCCCGCATGGTGCGGACCCAGGCCTTCAGCGTGGAGACGGCATGATGCGGGCTCGGCGTATCCCGGCCGCCACGGGGCTGGCGGCGCTGCTGCTGGCGCTGGCTGTGCCCGGCCCGGCGCGCGCCGCGCCGGCCTGCGGCGCGGAGGAGACGCAGGCGGGGATGAATGCCTGCCTCGCCCGGGAGCTCGGCGAGGCCGACCTGGCGCTGAACGCGGCCTACCGCGCCCTCATCGCCCGGCTGGGCGCGGATTCGCCGCTGCGCGCCCCGCTGACCGAGGCGCAGCGGGCCTGGCTCCGCTTCCGGGACGCGGAATGCGCCTTCGCCACCGCCGGTTCGCGCGGCGGCTCCTTCCACCCGGCGGCGCAGTCCGGATGCCTGCTGGGGCTGACGCGGCAGCGGCTGGAGGCGCTCCAGGCCTATCTGAACTGCGGGGAAGGCGACCTCGCCTGCCCGGTGCCGCCCGCCGGCCGCTGAGCCGCGGCCGGCCGCCTCACTCCCGGCGCAGGATGCCGTCCACCAGCCGGTCCGCCCAGGCGCGGCTGCGGAAGGCGGCGCGCAGCGCGTCCTCGTCGTAATCCTCGCGCACCCAGTCCAGGAAGGGCTTGGGGCCGTGGGCGCTCAGGAAGCGGGCGTATTCGCGGAAGAAGGCATCGAGGATGCCGGTCTTGCTGGCCGAGACATGGCCATGCCGCCAGGAGAGCTGGCGCATCGCCACCTCCACGCTCTCCCCCTGCAGCAGCAGCCAGAGGCCGGCGGCCAGCCCGGTGCGGTCGGCGCCGGATTTGCAGTGGATCAGGATCGGCTCCGGCAGGCGGGTGAAGATCTCCGCCAGCCGCAGCATCCGGTCCTTGTGCGGGGCGCCGCGCGATTCCAGTGGCGCGTCCACATGCTCCAGCCCGAGCTCCGCCGCCATGGCGCGGCCGAGCGCGTCGGAGCCGCAGCTCTCCCGGTGGCCGCGCAGGTTGATGATGCTGCGGATGCCCGTGCCCTTCACCGCCAGCCGCATCTGGAAGGGGCTGGGGTGGTTGGAGCGGTAGAGGCGGCCGGGCGCCACCACGCCCCAGTTGCGCCAGGCCAGCCGCAGCACGGCGTGGTCGACGAACAGGCTGTTGAGCCAGGCGGCGCGCCGCCCGGCGGGGGAGGTGAGGTCCTGCGCCATGCCCCGGGGTATGGCGCCGCGCCGGCCCCGCGCCAAGGCCGGATGTTCCTGCCCCGCCCCCGGCGCATGGCGCGCCAGGAGGCGGGGGCGGAGCGCCGCTTCAGTCCGCCCGGGCGCCGGAGGACTTCACGGCGTCCTGCCACATCGGCCGCTCCGCCTTGCCGCGGGCGATGGCGTCCTCCGGCGTGGACCAGAGCGGCGTGCCGCCGGCCTGCAGGAAGCGCTGCTTCAGCGCCTCGTCGGCGGCGATCTCGCGCAGCGCCGCGTTCATCTTGTCGACGATCGGGCGCGGCGTGCCGGCGGGCGCCACGAAGGCGCCCCAGGAGGTGATGACGAAATCCTCCATCCCCGCCTCGGCCATGGTCGGCACGTCGGGCAGGGTCGGCCAGCGCTGGGCGCCGGTCACGGCCAGCGCCCGCATCCGCCCCTCCTGGATCACCGGCACGTAGGAGGCGAGGTTGTCGATGGCGAAGGTGACGTCGCCCGAGAGCATGGCCGGGATGGTCTGCGCCGCGCCGCGGAAGGGGACGTGGGTGGCATCCAGCTTCAGCCGGTTGCGGAAGATCTCGCCCGAGAGGTGCGGCGTGGTGCCGACGCCGGGCGAGCCGTAGGAGACGCCGTTGGGCTGCTTGCGCACCCAGTCGATGAATTCCTGCAGCGTCTTCGCCGGCACGTGCTGGCTGGAGACCACCACCACGTTGGGGAATTCCCAGGTGAGGGAGACGGGGATGAAGTCCCGGTCGATGTCCCACGGCATGCGGCTGTAGAGATACTGGTTGATCGAGAAATGCCCGATCGTGGCGGCGCCGAAGGTGTAGCCGTCGGGCGTGGCCTTGGCCACGGCGTCCATGCCGATGTTGCCGCCGGCGCCGGGGCGGTTCTCCACCACGAAGTTCTGGCCGAGCTTCTGCGACAGCCGCTCGCAGAGCAGGCGGGTCAGCAGGTCGGTGGAGCCGCCGGGCGGGTAGGGCACGACCATGCGCACCGGGCGGTCCGGCCAGTTGCCGGCGCCCTGGGCGCGGGCCTGGGTGGCGAGGGTGGGCAGGGCCAGGGTGGGCAGGGCCAGGGTGGCGCCCAGCAGGGTGCGGCGGGTGGTCATCGGGCGAATCCTCCGGTCTCGTTCTCTTGGACCGGGGCAAGATGCCGGAAAGCGGCGCGTCCGCGCCACCCCTCCCCGCCGCCTTTCATCGCCGCCCCGGGGCGCCCCTCAGGGCCAGCGCACCTCGGGCGGCATGGACATCAGGATGGCCTCGGTGTTGCCGCCGGTGCGCAGGCCGAACAGCGTGCCGCGGTCGTGCAGCAGGTTGAACTCGACGTAGCGGCCGCGGCGGATGAGCTGGTGCTCGCGCTCCGCCCCGGTCCAGGGCTCGTGCATGCGGCGGCGGATGATGGCGGGGTAGGCGGCGAGGAAGGCCTCGCCCACGTCGCGGGTGAAGGCGAAATGCGCCGCGAGGTTCTCGCCCTCCGGCTCGTCCCGTCCCAGCCAGTCGTAGAAAATGCCGCCCAGGCCGCGCGGCTCGTTGCGGTGGGGGAGGAAGAAGTACTCGTCGCACCAGGCCTTGAAGCGCGGGTAGTAGGCGGGGTCGTGCCGGTCGCAGGCGGCCTGGAAGGCGGCGTGGAAGCTGGCGCCGTCCGCCAGCGACTCGGGCGCCTGCATGTCCATCGGCGTCAGGTCGCCGCCGCCGCCGAACCAGGTGCGGCGGGTGGTGATGAAGCGGGTGTTCATGTGCGCTGCCGGCACGCGGGGGGAGCGCATGTGCGCCACCAGCGAGACGCCGGTGGCCAGGAAGCGCGGGTCCTCCTCGGCGCCGGGGATCTGCTTGCGGAACTCGGGGCTGAACTCGCCCCAGACGGTGGAGACGTTCACCCCCACCTTCTCGAACACCCGCCCCTTCATGACGGACATGACGCCGCCGCCGCCCGGCCTGTCGCCATCCGTCCGCTCCCAGGCGCTGCGCTGGAAGCGGCCAGGGGCCAGCCCGGCATGCGGCCCGCTCTCCAGCTCGTCCTCGATCGCCTCGAAGGCGGCGCAGAGCCGGTCGCGCAGCGACTCGAACCAGGCCCGGGCGGGCGCGGCCAGCGGATGGGCGCCGTGGGCGGGGAGGGGCGGGGTGTCGGGCATGGCGGGGCGGAACTCCTGCGGCGGCCCGGTCGGCGGGGCGCGGGGCGGCGCTAGCGCGGCGTCCGGCCGGCCGCAACCGGTGTGGCGTGGGCGCGGCAGGAAGGGCCGGAAGCGTGTCGCATGTCGCACGGCAGCGCCCGCAGCAATTGCCACCCTGCTACGCCTGCCTTTATATGGCGCCGGCGCACGGTGTTGCAGCGCGGCTTCGCGCGTGGCCGTCGCTGCCGCAGTTCTGCGGACAGGGATTAGCGGTCGGCCCGCCTGCCAGGATATCGGGGCGGCCGCCAAAAGGGACGATGAGGCATGGCCGATACGCTTGCGCCGAGCAGCTCCCCCGAAATGGGTGGCGCCCATGGGGAAGGTGCCCATGGCCCCGACCAGGGCACCAAACGGGACTTCCTAAAACTGGCGGCGGGCTCCTTCGCGGCGGTCGGCGTGGGCGCCATCGTCTGGCCGTTCATCCACTCGATGAACCCCGCCAAGGACGTGCTGGCGCTGGCCAGCACCGATGTGAACCTCGCCCACATCACCGAGGGCCAGGCCGTGACCGTGATGTGGCGCGGCAAGCCGGTCTTCGTGCGCCACCGCACGGCGCAGGAGATCCAGGAGGCCGAGACCGTGCCGCTGGGCGAGCTGCGCGACCCGCAGCCGGACAGCGCCCGCGTGGAGCGCAAGCCCTGGCTGGTGGTGCTGGGCGTCTGCACCCATCTGGGCTGCGTGCCGCTGGGCCAGCGGCCGACCGACGCCCGCGGCGATTTCGGCGGCTGGTTCTGCCCCTGCCATGGCAGCCACTACGACACCTCCGGCCGTATCCGCCGCGGCCCGGCGCCGACGAACCTTGCGGTTCCGGAATACAGCTTTACCTCCGATACCCAGATCCGCATCGGCTGAGGACCGCACCCCATGGCATCCGGCCTGCACGAGAGCAGCTTCACAAACCCGGTGGTGCGCTGGATCGACCAGCGCATGCCGGTGTTCACCATGATGCAAAAGGAGTACGGGACCTTCCCGACTCCCCGGAATTTCAACTACTTCTGGAATTTCGGCGCGCTGGCGATGATCAACCTGATGATCATGATCGCCACCGGCATCTTCCTGGCCATGAACTACACCGCGCATACCTCGCTCGCCTTCGAGAGCGTGGAGCGCATCATGCGCGACGTGAACTACGGCTGGCTGATCCGCTACGTTCACATGAACGGCGCCAGCATGTTCTTCATCGTGGTGATCGTGCACATCTGGCGCAACCTCTACTACGGCTCCTACAAGGCGCCGCGTGAGCTGCTCTGGATGCTCGGCGTCACCATCTTCCTGCTGATGATGGCCACCGCCTTCATGGGCTACGTGCTGCCCTGGGGCCAGATGTCCTTCTGGGGCGCCACCGTCATCACCAACCTGTTCTCCGCCATCCCGCTGGTGGGCGACGCCATCGTGACCCTGCTGTGGGGCGGCTTCTCGGTCGACAATCCGACGCTGAACCGCTTCTTCAGCCTGCACTACCTGCTGCCCTTCGTGATCGCCGGCGTGGTGTTCCTGCACATCGCCGCGCTGCACATCACCGGCTCCAACAACCCGCTGGGCATCGAGCCGAAGGGTCCGCAGGACACGCTGCCCTTCCACCCCTACTACACCATCAAGGACAGCGTCGGGATCATCGTCTACCTGATCGTCTTCGCCTTCCTGGTGTTCTTCAGCCCGAACTACCTGGGCCACCCGGACAACTACATCCCGGCCAACCCGCTGGTGACGCCGGCGCACATCGTGCCCGAGTGGTACTTCCTGCCCTTCTACGCCATCCTCCGCGCGGTGCCGAACAAGCTCGGCGGCGTGCTGATGATGTTCGGCGCCATCGCCATCCTGTTCGTGCTGCCCTGGCTGGACCGCTCGCCGGTGCGCTCCATGCGCTTCCGCCCGATCGCCAAGTGGTTCCTGATGCTGTGGGGCGTGAACTTCTTCGTCCTGATGTGGGCGGGCGGCATGCCGGCCGAGGGCGTCTACGTGCTGATCGCCCGTCTCTCCACGGCCTACTACTTCGCCTACTTCCTGGTGATCCTCCCCCTGCTGGCGAAGATCGAGCGGCCGCTCCCGCTGCCCGAGAGCATTGCCAAGGCCGTGCTGCGTGGCGGCGGCCCCCTGCCCGGCGCCGCCGTGGCCAAGCCCATGGAGAAGGCATGATGCCGGTGCGTAAACTTCCCGCCCTGAAACTGAAGGCGGCGGCCCTCGCGGCCGCCCTCTCCCTCGGGCTGATGGCCGCACCCGGCGCTCAGGCGGCGGAAGGGCATATCGAGATCCCCGACACCCGCTACTCCTTCGACGGGCTGTTCGGCACCTTCGACCGGGGCGAGCTGCAGCGCGGCTTCCAAGTCTACAAGGAGGTCTGCGCGGCCTGCCACTCGATGCGGCTGCTCTCCTACCGCAACCTGCGCGACATCGGGCTCTCCGCCGAGCAGGTGGCGGCCGTCGCGGCCAGCTACCAGATCCAGGACGGCCCGAACGACGATGGCGAGATGTTCGAGCGCCCCGGCCGCGCCTCCGACCGCTTCCGCCGCCCCTTCCCCAATGACGCGGCGGCGCGCGCGGCGAACAACGGCGCCCTGCCGCCCGACCTGTCGGTGATCGTCAAGGCCCGTGTCGGCGGCGCGGACTACATCCATGCGCTGCTGACCGGCTACGAGGACCCGCCGCCCGCCGGCGTCACCGTCATGGAGGGGATGTACTACAACAAGTACTTCCCCGGTCATCAGATCGGCATGGCGCCGCCGATCAACAGCGACGGCCAGATCCAGTACGCCGACGGCACCCGCGCCACGGTGGACCAGATGACGCGCGACGTCTCGGCCTTCCTGGCCTGGGCGGCCGAGCCGGAGCTGGAGACCCGCCGCGCCATGGGCGTGCGCATCATCCTGTTCCTGATCATCCTGGGCGGCCTGACCTATGCCGTGAAGCGGAAGATCTGGGCCCGCGTCGGCGGCGACCCGGTCACGTAGCCTGCACGGGATCGCCCACCGGGAGCGGTCCCTGCCGCAGAGATCTTGAGCGAATCAGGGGCCGCCCGCCCGGGCGGCCCTTTTCCACGCCCGGCGCCACGCGCGCGCCCCGGCCGACACCCACCGGAGGGACATCCGATGAGCCAGACCCCCAGCAGCGAGACCATCGAGCCGGTCATCGGCCTGATCGGCGGCTCCGGCCTGTACGACATCGACGGGCTGGAGGAGCGCGAATGGCGCCGCATCGACAGCCCCTGGGGCGAGGCCTCGGATGAGCTGCTGTTCGGCCGGCTGGGGGGCGTGCGCTGCGTCTTCCTGCCCCGCCACGGGCGCGGCCACAGCGTGCCGCCCTCGGCGCTGAACTACCGCGCCAATATCGACGTGCTGAAGCGCGCGGGCGTGACGGAGATCCTCTCCCTCTCCGCCGTCGGCTCGCTGAACGGCGACCTGCCGCCCGGCACCTTCGTCATCGTCGACCAGTTCATCGACCGCACCTTCGCCCGCCAGAAGAGCTTCTTCGAGACGGGCTGCGTGGCGCATGTGTCGGTGGCGCACCCGGTCTGCCCGCGCCTCGGCGACGCGGCGGAGGAGGCGGCGCGCGAGATCGGCCTGAAGCACAAGCGCGGCGGCACCTACCTGGTGATGGAAGGCCCGCAATTCTCCACCAAGGCGGAGAGCGAGCTGTACCGCGCCTGGGGCTGCGACGTCATCGGCATGACCAACATGCCCGAGGCCAAGCTCGCCCGCGAGGCGGAGCTCTGCTACGCCACCATCGCCATGGTGACCGATTTCGACTGCTGGCACCCGGACCACGAGCACGTCTCGGTCGAGGCGGTGGTGAAGGTGCTGCACGCCAATGCCGACCGCGCCAAGGCGCTGGTGAAGGCGGTGGTGCCGCGGCTGGGCGCGCCGCGCGGCGCCTGCCCGGCGGGCTGCGACCGGGCGCTGGAATACGCCATCGTCACCCCGCCGGAGAAGCGCGACCCGGCGCTGATGGCGAAGCTGGACGCCGTGGCCGGCCGCGTGCTGCGCGGCTGAGGGCGCCACGCCCGCGCAGGCCGGGGCAGGGGCCGGGGAGGTCCGCTTCCCCGGCCTTTTCCGTCAGCGGCAGACCCGCTCCAGCGCGGCGATGAGGTCGTGCGGGTCGTAGGGCTTGGCCAGGACCGGCACGTTGCGGTGCCGTTCCGGCAGCCCCGCCGCGCCGTAGCCGGTGGCGACGACAAAGGGAATGGCGTGCGCCACCAGCCGGTCCGCCACGGGGATGGAAGCTTGGCCGGCGAGGTTGATATCGAGCACGGCGGCTTCCGGATGCTCCGAATCGAACAGCGCCATGGCCTCCTCCACCGTCGCGGCCGGACCAAGAACGTGGGCTCCGGCCTCCAGCAGCGCATCCTCGACCAGCATCGCAATCAGCGCCTCATCCTCGACGACCAGAATGCGGCGGCCGTTCAGTCCGCTCATGCGGTTTCCTCTTCAACTTGGGGCCCATTCACGGGACGAAAGCGAATCGCTGCCTCGAAGCCAGTCTCGGCATAGGTCAAGGTGACGGAGGAACCCAGACCCAGCTCCGCTGGCAAGCCCCTTTCAAGCATGCGGCTGCCAAAGCCGCGGCGGAGGGGCTGCCGGGCCGGCGGGCCATTCCGCTCCTGCCAGTCCAGCTGCACCATTCCGTCCGGCAGGCCCTGCCAGCGTACCAGAATGCGCCCCTCGGCACGGGTCAGGGCACCATGCTTCGTGGCATTGGTGGCCAGTTCATGCAAGGCCAGCGCCAGGCCCAGCGTCTGGCGGGGGGCCAGCCACACCGCGGGGCCGCTGATGGCCAGCCTCTCCTCGCCGTTCTCGGCCGCCGCCTGCCAGGGTGCGAGGGCGGCGCGCGCCGTGTCCTCCAGCGTGGCGCCGCGCCAGGTGCGGGCCGTCAGCAGGTCGTGCGCGCGCGCCAGCGTCAGCAGGCGCGCCTGGAAGTCCTTCAGGAAGCGCGGCATCGCGTCCGGGCTCTCGCCGGCGGTGCGGGCCGTCTGCAACGCCAGGGAATGCACCGTGGCCAGGGTGTTCTTGACCCGGTGGTTCAGCTCGCCGAGCAGCAGGATCTGCCGCGCCTCGGCCGCCTTGGCCGCCGTCACGTCGCGCGCCAGCCCGCCGCGCCGCGTCATCACTCCCCGCGCGTCGAGGATGGGGAAGCCGATGTCGCGGATCCAGCGCATGCCGCCATCCGGCCGCAGGATGCGGTATTCGGCGTCGAACCGGCCGGATTGCAGCGAGCCGCGCCAGTCCTCCAGCACGCGGTCGCGGTCGGACGCGTGGATCGAATCGACCCAGACGACCTTGTCGGCCAGCAGGCGCTCCTGCGGGATGCCCCAGATCTGCTCGAAGGCGGGGCTGATGAACTCCACCTGCGTGCCGTCCGCATTGGTCATCCACATCACGTCCGGGCTGGCCTCGGCGAAGCGGCGGAAGCGGCTTTCCGAGGCCGCCAGCGCCGCCGCGGAGCGCACCGCCGCCTCGCGCGAGGCGGTCTGGGCCGCCACCTGGCGCGCCAGCTCCTCGCGCGCCTCGGCCAGTTCCGACACGTCGGTGACGGCGCCGATCCAGCGCAGGATGGTGCCCTCGCTGCCGCGCACCGGCAGGGCGCGCACCACGCACCAGCGCCAGCCGCCCTCGGCGCGCAGCAGCCGCAGCTCGGCCGAGAAGGCCTCGCCCCGCCGCAGCGCCCGCTGCCAGGCGCGCTCGGCCCGCCCCTGGTCGCGCGGGTGGACGATGCGGGCCAGCGACTCCATGGCGAGGCCGGGCGGCAGGCCGGTGAAATCCTGCAGGCGCGGATTGACATAGTCGATCCGCCCGTCCGGCAGGGTGGACCAGACGATCTGCGGGATCGCCTCGGCGAGGGTGCGGAAGCGCAGCTCGCTCTCGCGCAGCGCCTCGGCGGCGCGGCGCTCGGCGTCGATGTCCGACAGGGCGACCACCGCCCCGGTGACGCGCCCCTGCGCGTCGCGCACCGGCGCGGCGGCGGCGCGCAGCCAGACCATGGAGCCGTCGCCGCGGCGGAGCTGGAACTCGCCATTGGCCGGCAGCCCCGTCAGCAGCGCGCGGCCGAGCGGGAACTCCATGCCGTCCACCCGCCGCCCATCGGCATGGTAGCACTCCCAGTCCTCCCGGTAGGCCTCGACGGCGGCGGAGAGGGGGACGGGCCGGCGCAGGATCTCCTCCATGCGCCGGTTGCCGAGCAGGATGCGCCCGCCCGGCGCCTCGGCCAGCAACATGCCGACGGAGACGTTCTCCAGCACCGCCTTCAGCCGCGCCTCGCTCTCGCGCAGCGCCGCCTGGGCGGCGCGCTCATCGCTGACATCGCGGAAGAACAGGGACATCCCCTCGGTGGAGGGATAGATGTCGGCCGCGATCCAGCGGCCGAGCGCGGGGTGGAAGGCGGTGGCGCTCTGCGGCGTGCCCTCGGCCACGGCGCGCTGGCAGGCGGCGCCGAAGGGGCCGGCCTCCCAGCCGGGGAAGCTCTCATGCAGCGGCCGGCCGATGCCGGGGCATTGCGGCCCCATCTGCGCCCGGGCGCGGCCGTTCATGTAGAGGACGGTGCCGTCGCGGTCGAGCACCAGCACGCTGTCATGCGTGCTCTCCAGCACGGTCTGCAGCCGGACGTTGAGGGCGATGCGCTCGGCCTCCAGCGCGTCGCGCTCGGTGGCGGCGCTGGCCAGGGCGGCGGCGGCGCTGTCGATCTCGCGCAGGCCGGTGGGCGGGAAGGGGGGCAGCGCCACGCCGCGGCCGAAGCTGGCGGCCATGCGCCCCAGCCGCTCCAGCGGCATCGCCATGCGCCGGTCCACCCAGAAGGCCAGGGCGCCGGTGAACAGCAGCAGCATCAGGCCGCCCACCAGCAGCACGGGCGAGAGCAGCCGCAGCAGCGCGCCATCCACCATCTGGCTGGGGAGGCTGACCAGCACCATCCAGGGCGCGCTGTCGACCCGGTGCCAGGCGACGTAGAGGGGGCGGCCATCCGCCGCATTGTCCCGCGCCCAGCCGAGCGGCCGGCCTTCCTGCAGGGCATTCCGCGCGGCGCCGGCATAGGGCGCGGGGGCGCCGCCATCCTCCGGCTCCCGCGGCCGGCGGGCGACGATGTTGCCGGCGGCATCGGCCACCGCCGCCGACCAGCGGGGCGGCAGCTGAGCCCATTCCAGGTGCTGGCCCCACAGCCAGGCCGGGTCGATGGTGGCCACCAGGAAGTATTCGGGCGGGCCCCCCTCGGCCTGCGGGACGGGCTGGGTGATGTCGACGCCCTGGGGCGCGCCCGGCCGCTCGGGGGGCTGCAGGCCGGAAATGCCGCGCTGGGGCGGCGCGTCCAGCGCCGCCGCGCCGGCCTTCGGGGCTCCGGTCTCCGGAGCTCCGGCCTCCGGGGTTCCGGCGGTGTCGATCAGCACGCGCCCATCGGCGTCGGTCAGCCGCAGCCGCGCCTTCTGCCGCAGTGGCAGGGCGAGGGCCTGGGCCCGGAAGGCGGCCAGGTTGCCCTCCAGCAGGCTGGGCGAACTGCCAAGCGCCGCCAGCTCCGCCTGCAGGCTGAGCAGGTCGCGCTCCAGCATGAAGGCCAGCTCGCGGCTGCGGCCCTGCGCGGCGGTGACGATCCGCGTGCGCTCCGCATCGGCCATCCGCCCGGCGACATGCCCGGCCAGGCCCCAGACCGGCAGCAGCGCGGCCAGGGCGATCAGCAGCAGGTGCAGGCGAACGGTGGGGTTCCGGTCCGGAACCGGTCCGGTCATGCTGCTCCTCGCGGTGGCCGGGGTCGATCCATGCTAAGGTTCCATGCGCCGCCCATGGCTGGCGCACAAGGCCCACTCCATCGCCTGCGCGATTTCACCGCGGGTGTTCAGCCTCCCCCGCGCCTCTCGGGCGCGCCTCTCCGGGCGGCGCCTCTCCGACGGCGTGCCGCGCCAGGGGTGCCGGCGCGGCCCTGCATGGCCCCGGCCGGCGTGCCCTCAGCCGGCCTCTGCCCTCAGTCGGCGTACTGGCCGGCGGCCTGGATCACCGGGCGCCACTTGGCGATGTCGGCCGCCCAGAAGGCCTTGTGCGCGGCCGGGGTGGCGCGGTCCTGCGACACCGGCTCGGTGCCGAGATCGGCGAAGCGCTGGACCAGCCGCTCGTCGCGCAGCGCCGCCTGCAGCGCCTTGGAGAGCCGCTCCTGGATCTCGACCGGCGTGCCCTTCGGCGCGTAGAGGCCGTGCCAGATGGTCACCTCCATGCCCGGCAGCCCTGCCTCGGCGCCGGTCGGCACGTCGGGGAGGGAGGCCAGGCGCTGCGGCGTGGTGACCGAGTACGCCTTCACCGCGCCGGCGCGGATGTGGCTGGTGGTGTTGGTGGTCTGGTCGCACATCACGTCCACCGTGCCGGCGATCAGGTCGGTCATGGCCGGGCCGGTGCCGCGGTAGGGCACGGTGGTCATCGGCGCGTCGATCGCCTTCTGCAGCAGCAGACCGCAGAGATGGCTGGCGGCGCCGATGCCGGCATTGGCGTAGTTGATGCCGGTCTTCTCCTTGCGCACCAGCGCCACCAGCTCGGCCAGGTTGCTGGCCGGCAGGTCCTTGCGGGCGATCACCGTCATCGGCACCTCGGTGACGAGGCCGATCGGCTCGAAGCCGCCCACCGGGTCGTAGGGCAGGCGGCGGTAGAGGGTGGGTGTGGTGCCCATGCCGATGTGGTGCAGCAGCAGGGTGTAGCCGTCCGGCCGGGCCTGGGCGACGCGGCCCGCGCCCAGCGTGCCGCCGGCGCCGCCGACATTCTCCACCACGACGGACTGCCCGAGGTCGCGCGCCATCACCTCCGCCACCAGGCGGGTGACGGTGTCGGTCGGCCCGCCGGCGGCGAAGGGCACGATGATGGAGATCGTGCGGCTCGGATAGTTCGCCTGGGCCTGCGCGGCGGGGGCGGCGCCCAACAGGGCGGTGCCCAGGGTGCCGAGGCCGGCGGCGAGGGCCGGCAGCGCGGCCAGCAGATGGCGGCGGATCATATGGATATTCTCTCCCGTCTAGGCCGCCCCGGACGTGGAGGCGGGGCGAATCGTCACGCCCGGCCCAACCCGGCCGCGGCGCGCCGATCCTCCCCGATTAGCGTTTCCTTCCCGCAAGGTCAGCCAAAAAACAGCGGCTTGGCGTGCCCTCAGCTGTCCATCTTGAGGGCGGCGATGAAGGCCGATTGCGGGATCTCGACCTTGCCGAACTGCCGCATGCGCTTCTTGCCCTCCTTCTGCTTCTCGAGGAGCTTGCGCTTGCGAGAGATGTCGCCGCCATAGCACTTGGCGGTGACGTCCTTCGACATCGCCGAGATCGTCTCGCGGGCGATGACGCGGCCGCCGATCGCCGCCTGGATCGGGATCTTGAAGAGCTGGCGGGGGATCAGCTCCTTCAGCTTCTCGCAGATCGAGCGGCCGCGCCGCTCGGCCTGGGTGCGGTGCGCCATGAAGGAGAGGGCATCCACCGGCTCGTTGTTGACCAGGATGGAGATCTTCACGAGGTCGCCCTCGTCATAGCCGTCCATCACGTAGTCGAAGGAGGCGTAGCCGCGGCTGACGCTCTTGAGGCGGTCGTAGAAGTCGAACACCACCTCGTTCAGCGGCAGGCGGTAGACCGCCATGGCGCGGTTGCCGACATAGGTCAGCTCCACCTGCTGGCCGCGCCGCTCGGAGCAGAGCGTCAGGATGCTGCCCAGATGCTCGTCCGGCACCATGATGGTGGCCTTGATCCAGGGCTCCTCGATCTTCTCGATCAGCGTCGGGTCCGGCATGTCGGCCGGGTTGTGCAGGTCGATCGCCTCGCCCTTGTTCGTCGTCAGCTTGTAGACCACCGAGGGGGCGGTCGCGATCAGGTCGAGGTCGAACTCGCGCGAGAGCCGCTCCTGGATGATCTCCAGGTGCAGCAGCCCGAGGAAGCCGCAGCGGAAGCCGAAGCCGAGCGCCGCCGAGCTTTCCGCCTCGAAGTGGAAGGAGGCGTCGTTCAGCCGCAGCTTGCCGAGCGAATCGCGCAGCTTCTCGAAATCGTCGGCATCCACCGGGTAGAGGCCGCACCAGACCACCGGGATGGAGGGCTTGAAGCCCGCCAGCGGCTCGGCCGCCGGGTTGCGGTCGTCGGTGATGGTGTCGCCGACATTGGTCTCGGCCACCGTCTTGATGGCGGCGTTGAGGTAGCCCATCTCGCCCGGCCCGAGGTAGTCCACGGGCGTCATCTTGGGGCGGAAGACGCCGACGCTGTCCACCGTCTGGGTGGTGCCCTCGGCCATGAAGCGGATCTTCTGGCCCTTGCGGATGGTCCCGTCCTTCACCCGGATCAGGATGATGACGCCGAGATAGGGGTCGTACCAGCTATCGACCAGCAGCGCCTTCAGCGGCGCGTCCGGGTCGCCCTGGGGCGCGGGCAGGCGGTGGACGATGGCCTCCAGCACGCCCTCGATGTTCAGGCCGGACTTGGCGGAGATCTCCACCGCCTCCGAGGCGTCGAGGCCGATCACGTCCTCGATCTGCTGCTTCACCCGCTCCGGCTCCGCCGCGGGGAGGTCGATCTTGTTGAGGACCGGCACGATCTCGTGGTTGGCGTCGATCGCCTGGTAGACATTGGCCAGCGTCTGCGCCTCGACGCCCTGGGAGGCGTCGACCACCAGCAGCGAGCCCTCGCAGGCGGCCAGGCTGCGGCTCACCTCGTAGGCGAAGTCCACATGGCCGGGCGTGTCCATCAGGTTCAGGACGTAGTCGTTGCCGTCCTTGGCCTTGTAGTCGAGCCGGACGGAGGCGGCCTTGATGGTGATGCCGCGCTCCTGCTCCAGCTCCATGCTGTCGAGCATCTGCTCCTTCATGTCGCGCAGCGCGACGGAGCCAGTGGCCTGGATCAGGCGGTCGGCCAGGGTGGATTTGCCGTGGTCGATATGGGCGATGATCGAGAAGTTGCGGATGCGCGACAGGGGGGTATTGGTCATGGGCTTCCGGCGGCGATCGGGGCGGTGGGGTACCCGCCGTGGATTTGACCCCTGCCAATAGGGCAAGCGGCGCCGGATTCAAAGCGGGCGGGGCGTGCCGGATGCGGTTTGGCGCCGCCGCCGCGGCCGGGCGGCGGCCTTGTGGCGACCCTGGGTGGGCGGCCCCGGGTGGCGGCCCCGGAACGCAGCAGGGCGCGCCACCGGCGCGCCCTGGTTCGAGGCGGAAGGGAAGGGGGCGCCGGGGCGCCCGCCTCACTCGGCGGCGGCGAGCACCGAGGAGGGCTCGCGGCGGCACAGCCCCTCGTAGAGGGACACATAGTCCTCCGCCATGCGGCGGGCGGTGTAGCGCTGCTCGAAGCGGGCGCGCACGGCGGCGCGGGGCAGCGCCTTCAGCCGGCCGACGGCGCTGATCGCCTCGGCCATGCTGTTCACCGCGAAGCCGGTCACGCCCTCGTCGATCACCTCGGGCACCGAGCCGTGGCGGAAGGCGATGACGGGCGTGCCGCAGGCCATCGCCTCGATCATCACCAGGCCGAAGGGCTCCGGCCAGTCGATCGGCGTCAGCAGGCCGATGGCGCCCGAGAGGAAGCCCGGCTTCTGCGTCTCGTCGATCTCGCCGATGAACTCGATCAGCGGATGCGCCAGCATCGGCTTGATCTTGGTCTCGAAGTAGTCGACGTCCACGCGGTCCACCTTGGCCGCGATCTTCAGCGGCGTGTTGGTGGCGATGGCGATCTCGATCGCCCGGTCGCAGCGCTTCTCGGGGGCGATGCGGCCGAGGAAGGCCAGGTAGCCCGGCGTGACGCCCGGCAGCGGCGTCAGCAGCTTCTCGGGCAGGCCGTGATAGATCGTGCCGGCGAAGCGCGCCTGCGGCAGCGGCAGGCGCTGGTTGTCCGAGATCGAGACCACCGGCACCTCGTTGAAGGTGTCGAACACCGGCTGCAGCTCCGGCAGGTCCAGCCGGCCGTGCAGGGTGGTCACGAAGGGCACGCTCTGCCGCGAGAACAGCGGGAAGGGCAGGTAGTCCAGGTGGAAGTGCAGCAGGTCGAACTCGTGCCGGCGGCGGTAGACCTGCTCCAGCATCAGCGTCAGCGGCGCGTTGGCGTCGCGCACCGAGGGGTCGAGGCGCAGCGCCTTGCGGCACATCGGCGCGAGCTTCGCCTTGGTGATCGAGTCGCCGCTGGCGAACAGCGTCACCTCGTGCCCGAGCTCCACCAGCTCCTCGGTCAGGTAGGACACGATCCGCTCGGTGCCGCCATACAGCTTCGGCGGAACGGCTTCCGTCAGGGGAGCGATCTGCGCGATACGCATTGGGTCCGATCTCCGTTGTCTCTCGAGCCTCTTCTGGCACCTGAATGCGGTCCAGATTCGGCAACCTTCGCCACGATTTCGTCTTGTTGCTGGCGTTCCCTCCGCATGAACGCAGATGCGCCGTGCGCTCACGGTCATGTGCTCCGGAAGTGAGAGGCCACCGCCCATGCCCCGTGCCGACGACAGCGACCTGTTGCGCCTCGCCCGGCGCCCCGTTGGCTTCCTGCTGCGCCACCTGCGGCCGCAGGCGGGCAGCCACGTCGCCATCATGCTGGCGGTGCTGGGGGCGGTGGGCTGCTCCGTGGGGGCGAACTACGCGGTCAAGAACCTGATCGACACGCTCTCGGGCGGCCCGTCCCAGGCGGGCGCGGCGGCGGTGTGGGTGGCCTTCGCCATCCTCGCCGGCATCATCACGGCCGACAACATGCTCTGGCGCGTCGGCGGCTGGATCGCGGCGGACCGCTTCCCGCGCGCCACCGCCTCGATGCGGGCCGAGCTGTTCCGCCACCTCGCCGGCCACTCGCCGGGCTACTTCGCCAACCGCTCGGCCGGCACGCTGGCGGCGCGCATCAGCGCCACCGGCACGGCGGCCTTCACCGTGCTGCAGAACTTCACCTGGCACACCGTGCCGCCGGCGGTGGCCGTCACCCTGTCCATCATCTTCCTCGCCACGGTCGACCCGATCATGGCCGGCTGCCTCGTGGTGGTGGCCGCGGCCCTGGCCGCCGGCGTCGCCTGGCTGGGCCAGAAGGGCGAGGCGCTGCACGACCGCTTTGCCGGCCGCGCCGCGACCGTCGATGGCCAGCTGGTCGATGTGGTGCAGAACTTCTCCCTGGTGCGCGCGTTCGGCGCCTTCGGCCGCGAATCGGCCCGCCTCGACACCGCCCTGGCCGAGGAGAGCGCCGCCCGCCGCGCCAGCCTGCGCTACCTGGAGAAGCTGCGCCTGGTGCATGGCGCCGCCACCGCCGTGCTCACCGCCATGCTGCTGGGCTGGGTGGTGCATCTCTGGCAGCTTGGCCGTGCCACCACGGGCGACATCGTGCTGGTCTGCACCCTCGGCTTCACCATCCTGCACGCCAGCCGCGACCTCGCCATGGCGCTGGTGGACCTGACCCAGTACGTGGCGCGGATGCGCGAGGCGCTGGCCGCCCTGCTGGTGCCGCACGACATGCCGGACGCCGAGAACGCCCATGGCCTGGCCGCGCGCGGCGGCGAGGTGGTGTTCCACAACGTCACCTTCCGCTACCCCTCGGCCCCCGAGGGCAGCGCGCCGGTGCTGCGCAGCCTGGAGCTGGCCATCCAGCCCGGCCAGAAGGTCGGCGTGGTCGGCCGCTCCGGCGCCGGCAAGTCCACCCTGCTGACCCTGCTGCAGCGCCACACCGCGCCGCAGGAAGGCGCCGTGCTGATCGACGGGCAGGACATCGCCCAGGCCACCCGCGAGAGCCTGGCCGACATGATCGCCGTCGTGCCGCAGGACGTCTCGCTGTTCCACCGCACCGTGCTGGAGAACATCCGCTACGCCCGGCCGGACGCCACCGACGCCGAGGTGCTGGCCGCCGCCGAGGCCGCCCGCTGCCGCGACTTCATCGAGGCGTTGCCGGAAGGCTTCGACACCATCGTGGGCGACCGCGGCGCCAAGCTCTCGGGCGGCCAGCGCCAGCGCCTCGCCATCGCCCGCGCGCTGCTGAAGGACGCGCCGATCCTGCTGCTGGACGAGGCCACCTCCGCCCTCGACTCGGAGTCCGAGGCCGAGGTGCAGAAGGCGCTGGACGGGCTGATGCAGGGCCGCACCGTCATCGCCGTGGCCCACCGGCTGGCGACGCTGACCAATTTCGACCGCATCGTGGTGATGGAGGGCGGGCAGGTGGTGCAGGACGGCGCGCCGGACCTGCTGATGCGCCGCCCCGGCCCCTACCAGGAGATGGTGCGCCGCCAGTCCGAGGCGCTGCAGGTCGCGGCCTGACCGCCGCCCCCGGCCCGGGGGCGGGCCACCCACCTTCTCAGCCCTGCCGGCTCAGCCCTGCCGGCCCGGCCGGTGCCAGCCGGCCGCCGGGCGCCCCGGGCGAGCGTGTTTCCTGCTCCATCGCCCGGCAGCGGCATTGCGGCCGAGGCGCGCACTGGCACTCGCACATCTCCCCCGTGCCGCAGCTCTGGCGGCGGCTCTCGCCATTGCAACTCACGCTGCAGGTGGCGCGCGCCGCGCCGCCCCCCTGGCAGAGCTGCCAGCCGCTTCCCGCAGCCAGGGCCATGCCCGGCAGAAAAAGGCCTGCCAGCACGGGCAGCACGGCAAGCCTGAGATGGACCCGCGGCATGGGCGAGGTTCCTTCCGGTATCACGGGCCTGTGCCATCGGGCCGGCCCGGAATGTAAAGAATTGTGATTGAGGGGCGGGGGCCTGCCGGTATAGATACGATACAAAAATGAACACCGGAGGACGTCTCATGGCCAGTCACAGCACCGCCAGTTCCGAAAGTGCCAGCGAGTCCGGAGAGGCCGCCGCATCAGCCCGCTCCGAGGCTCAAATCTGGGTGGAAGGCGAAGGCAGCAGCTTCGCCTATTCCTCCGCCACCGTGTCGATCGGTGGCAGCCCTGCCGGGGAGGGGGTCCATCAGCAGGCCGAGGCCCATGCCGGCTTCCTTCCGGAGGGAGGCGGCACGGGCACGCTCCCGGAAATCCCACCGGGGATCTCGCCGGAGATCGCCCCCGAAGACCCGCACGACCCCTTCCTTCACGCGCTGCCCGCCGAAGAATTGCCGGGCTCCGGCCTGCCCCCGCCGCCCTTCGCGCAGGAGTTCGGCTTCGCCTGAGCGCCGGGTCATCCCCTTCTTGTGATTACGACGGCGAAATATGAGCTTCCCAAACCGTCCGCCTCGAAATACCGTTTCAGTATAAAAATAGAAATGCACATCCCGCGAAGTGGCAGAATGCCTGGAGCGGGATGTGCGACCCTCTCAAAAAAGAGGGTGAAGGAGGAAAAAGATGCGGTGGAGCGAAGCGGCCGCCAGCAGCGGCACGGCAAGTGTCTCATCCTGCGCCGGGCGCCAGATGGGCGCCGCCACCAGCCAGGCCAGCGCCCTGGCCGCCAGCGACGGCACACGGAAGGTGCTGGTGCTGCGCGGGTCGGCGGCCGCGGGGCCGGGTGCCGGAAGCAAGGCCGGGCTGAGCGCCTTCGCGACGATTTTCAGGACATAGCGGGAAGCGAGCGACGCGCGGCACGGCCGCGCCCTGCATCCCCATGCCGGTTTCCGCTCCTGGCCAGGCCAGGATGCGGCACGAGGTGGGCGGCTGACCGCCAGGCGCTGTCACGTTGACGGCCAGCCGCTTACGCCGGGGCGAAAGCCCCATCCTAGCTTCGCTTTGCGGAGCGCAAACTAGAACAGAGGGAACATATCATGCGCAAGATCCTGCTCGCCACCATTGCCGTCGTCGGCCTCAGCGCTCCCGTGCTCGCTGGCCCGTCGGGCAGCTCCTCCGTCGCCGGTTCGGGCAGCTCGGCCACTTCCTCGATCGAGAGCGGCAAGTTCGGCTACGCTGCCGGCGCGACCGGCGCCTTCTCCAGCAACAGCGCCTGGTCGGGCACCGGCCATGGCGCCGGCTCCGGCACGAGCAGCACGAGCGCGAGCGGTGCGGTCGGCAAGACCTCCAACGGCTTCATCGGCAGCACCACCAGCGGCGGCGCCTTCTCCAAGAGCAACAGCTACGGCGGCTGGCGCTGATCTGAACAGGGAGACGCGGGAGCCATGACCATGAGCCGCATGATCCGACGCTTCCGCGTCTTCCTGGTGGTGGGGGCGGCCTTGGCCGCCCTCGCTTCCTCCCCCGCCGCGGCGCAGGAGGTGCAGCGCCAGGAATTCTACCAGCGCAGCGACGTCTACAATTACGGCCTGCCGCGCAACCACCACCAGGCGCCGTCCATCGGCCTCGGCAGCATCTACGGGCTGAACCCCTGCGCCACCGGCGTCTCGCTGGGGGCCACCATGCCGCTCTTCGGCATCGGCGGCGCCTTCAGCACCATCGACGAGGAATGCCAGATCCGCAACAACGTGGCCCTCACCGTCTCCGCCCTGAAGGACGAGGTGCTGGCGCGCGAGATCATGTGCAGCGTCGAGAGCTTCCGCGCGGCGGCCATCCGCATCGGCCGCCCCTGCATCAAGGATGGCGGCGTGCCGATCGCGCTGAGCCACGGCACCAATCCGGAGACCGCCACCGCCTCGCAGCTCATGCCGGTGCCCAGCTCCGGCCTGCCGCCCAGCGCCCTGCCGCCGGTGCCCCCGGCGCAGCCCGCGCCACCCGTCAACGGCAACCCGGCCCCCGGCGGCTTCCGCGGCGCCCGCCTCGCGCCCCGCCCGGCCTTTTGCGAGGTGCCCGGCCTGAACACCGCCCTCTACCCCGAATGCAGCGCCGCGGCCGCACCGCCCCCGGTGGCGCGGCAGGAGGAGGAGCCGGCCCGCGGCGCCCTGCGCGTCCGCGCCGGCACGCCCGAACCCGCCAGGCCGCCCCAGACGCGCGCCGCGCTCCCCGCCGCGCCATCCCAGAATGCCCCGGCCCCCTCCGCCGCGGTGCTCGGCCGCGCCGACGGCAATCCCGCCGGCTGCGACAGCACGCCCTCCGCCATACGCGCCCTGTTCGCCGAATGCGCCGCCGCGGAGCGGCAGCGGGCCATGGCGGAGGCCGGCCGCGAGGCGCCCGCCCGCCCCTCCGCCCCCTCCACCTCCCGCCTGGCGACGCGGTGACGGCAGATACGGGGCCGACGCGGCGCGGCCTCGCCCTGCTGGCGGCCCTGGCGCCCGCCGCCGGGGCCCATGCCCAGGAAGCCCCCGCGCCGGGCGCGCGCCGCAACCCCGCCGATGTGGCCAATGGCGGCGTGCTCGGGCTCATCGCCGGCGGCATCGACGGCACCTATATCCGCATCGCCTCCGACCTCGCGGCGGAGCTGGACGATGGCGACCGGCTCCGCCTGCTGCCCATCCTCGGCAAGGGCTCGCTGCAGAACATCGCCGACCTGATGTATCTGCGCGGCGTGGACATGGCGATCGTCCAGTCCGACGTGCTGGCCTTCGCCCTGCGCCAGCGGCTCTACCCGAACATCGCGCAGCGCATCCACTACATCGCGAAGCTCTACGACGAGGAGATCCACCTCCTCGCCACCGGCGACGTGACGGAGATCGGGCAGCTTGAGGGCCGCACCGTCAATGTGGATGTGCGCGGCAGCGGCACCGCGATGACGGCCTCGGTGCTGCTGGACCTGCTGGGCGTCGGCGCGCGCCTGGCGCATGCGCCGCAGGACGTGGCGCTGGAGCAGCTGCGGCGCGGCGAGATCGCCGCCATGATCTATGTCGCGGGCAAGCCGGCGCGCCTCTTCTCGGGGCTGGAGACCGGCGCGGGGCTGCGCTTCCTGCCGCTGCCCGCCACCCCGGCCATGCTGCAGACCTACCAGCGCGCGCGGCTGTCGGCGGCCGACTATCCGCGGCTGATCGGCGGCGGCGAGGCGGTGGAGACGCTGTCGCTCGGCGCCGTCCTCGCGGTCTATGCCTGGCCGGCGGGCAGCGAGCGGCATGCGCGGCTGGTCCGCTTCGGGCAGAGCCTGCTGGCGCATGCCGGGGCGCTGCGGCGGCCGCCGCGCCACCCGAAATGGCGCGAGTTCGACATGGCGGCGGCGCTGCCGGGCTGGACCCGCTTCGCCGTGCCGGAGCGCTGAAGGCAAGGGCGTGCCGGAGGGCCGGGGCGCCGCCCCGGCCCGGAAGGGTCAGGCGAAGAAGTAGTGGTCGTAGCCGCCCTGCCACAGGATGACGTCGGTCTCCACGGAGGCGACCGCCGTGGTGTCGCTCAGCGCCGTCGCGTCGCCCTGGCGGCTTTCCGCCACGGCGCTGGCCATGGCCACGGCATCCGCGTCTCCGTTCGTGCTCACCTTGCCGCCGCCTGGCGCGTAGACCAGGATTTTGGACTCGGCATCGGCCAGGGCCACCGCCACCGCCTTGGCGTCGCCGCGCAGGGCGAAGATGTCGGCCTCCGCCTTCGCCGTGGCGTCGGCATCGGCCGCGGCGTGGACGTTGCCCTGGTTGTCCTTGGCATAGATGAAGGTGTAGGCGTCGGCTTCCGCCTTCGCCCGGGCGGCGCCGACGATGTCGCTCGATTGCGGCGACGTGCCCTTGGCCTTCGCCGCCGCATCGGCCACGGAGCGCGCGAAGGCGTTCAGCCCGCCATCATTGTCCGGCGCGAAGATGAAGACGTCGTCGCCGCGCGCGATGATGTTGCCGTCATTGCCGGGCGCGTAGACGAAGACGTCGTCGCGCGCGCTGACGTTGATGGTGCGGTGGTTGTCGGGCGCATAGACGAAGACGTCGTCGCCGATGTGGAGAATCATCTCCTTGCCGCCCAGCGCGTACTTCGTCTCGAAGCGGCTGACGTCGCCGCCGTTCCGCGAGCCCAGCGCGGTGGACAGCAGCTCCGCGAAGAAGCCGGTCATCAGCTTGCTGGCGCTGCTGGCGTAGTAGGCGTCCTTGTCGATGTTGAAGCCCTCGACGGCGTCGGCATCGACGCGGAACACCGGGATGCTGATGTCGGAGCCGTGCTTCTTCCGCAGCTCGGCGTCGAGATCGATCGTGATGCCGTCGTCGAAGAACCGCATCCGGGACGCGGCGCCGGCATCCGCCACGGCGGCGGATGAGGATTGCTCTCTCGCCATATCTCTATTCCCTCCCTTTGGTTTGGAAACCGCAACGCCACGCGCGGCCCCGAAAGCAGGGAAGCATTTGTGGATTACATTCTAAATGCGAAACAATACGGCGTGACCTGCGCCGTCCGCACGGGCTTTGCGGGGCCGCATCCCTCTGCGGGGTCCATGCCGCCGGCGGCACGAAGGGCATGTGCGGGAGCGCGCCGCGCCAGGGCCCGGCGTGGCAGGGGGCTCGGCGTGGCAGAGGGCGCGGCAGGGGGAGCGGGGGAGGGGCGGCGGCGCGCCGCCCGCGGCTCAGGGCGGCAGTTGCCGGGCCAGCCGCCTGGCCAGCCAGTAGCCGAGCATGCCGCTGAGCGGCGCCGCCGGCAGCACCAGCACCCAGCCCGCATGCACGTTGTTGACGACGAGGCCGAGGCCGATGCCCAGCATCAGCCCGCCCACCAGACTGCCCGTCACCCCGGCCTTCAGCCCCAGGATCAGGATCTCCGCGCGTGTCACCATGAGGATGCGCAGTAGGCGCCGGAGACATGGTTTGACAAGCGGCGCGGCGCGGCGCTAAAGGCGCGCTCCCTTCCGGGAAAGCGGATGCAGGCTTGTCCTGCGTCCCGCCCCTGGCGCGTGCCCCTCCGGCATGGACGCCTCGGGACTACCGGGACATCAGCGATACCCGAACGGTACGCACAACAAGAAGGAGCCCGCCGCATGACGAAGCGCGCGGAAAGCAAGTACAAGATCAATCGCCGCCTCGGCGTCAACCTGTGGGGTCGCGCCAAGTCCCCGGTCGCCAAGCGCGAGTACGGCCCCGGCCAGCACGGCCAGCGCCGCAAGCAGAAGCCGACCGACTTCGGCGTGCAGCTGATGGCCAAGCAGAAGCTCAAGGGCTACTACGGCAACATCGGCGAGAAGCAGTTCCGCAAGTATTATCAGGAGGCCGTGCGCCGCAAGGGCGACACCTCCGAGAACCTGATCGAGCTGCTGGAGCGCCGCCTGGACGCGGTGGTCTACCGCCTGAAGCTGGCCGTGACCCCCTTCGCCGCCCGCCAGTTCGTCAACCATGGCCACATCACGGTCAATGGCAAGCGCGTGAACATCCCCTCCTACCTCGTGCGCGACAATGACGTCGTCGAGGTCAAGGAGAAGTCGAAGCAGCTCGTCGCCGTGCTCGACGCCGCCCAGTCCGGCGAGCGCGACGTGCCCGAGTATCTCGAGATCGACCACCGCCAGATGAAGGGCCGCTTCCTGCGCGCCCCCAAGCTCTCCGACGTGCCCTACCCGGTGCAGATGGAGCCGAACCTGGTCATCGAGTTCTACTCGCGCTGATCCAGCGCCGACGGGAGCCGCGAGGCTCCCGCTGGCCGCATCCGGCCGGAGGCGCCTTGCGCCCCCGGCCTTTTTCATGCCCGATGCCTGGGCCGCGCCGCGCGGCCGGCGGGCCATGGCCTGGCCGGGCAACCCGGCCGTCGCCACGCGGTTCTGCCGGCCTCTCCTCTCGGAACCCCGCATGACCGCCGACCAGATGACCGTCTCCGCCCTGGCGCTGCTGGCGCTGGCGGGCTTCGTGCTGCAGCCCGTGCGCTACGACGTGGTGGCCCTGCTGCTGCTGCTGGCCCTGGTGCTGACGGGGCAGGTGGCGCCGGCGGAGGCCTTCCTCGGCTTCGCCGAGCCGGCGGTGACGACGGTGGTGGCCGTGCTGGCCATCAGCAAGGGGCTGCAGGCGGCCGGCACGGTGGACCTGCTGCTGCGCCGCCTGGGCGGCATGCGCGGCCGGCCCCGGCTGCAGGTGGCGGCGCAGACCGGCCTCTGCGCCGGCTTCTCGGGCTTCATGAACAATGTGGGCGCGCTGGCGCTGTTCATGCCGGTGGCGCTGCGCAACGCCTACCGCGAGGGCTACGCCCCCTCCCGCGCGCTGATGCCGCTGGCCTTCGGCTCGGTGCTGGGCGGACTGATCACGCTGATCGGCACGCCCCCCAACCTGATCATCTCCGCCATCCGGCAGGAACGGACGGAGCTCGGCCCCTATGCCTTGTTCGACTTCGCCTGGGTCGGCCTGCCGCTCGCCGTGCTGGGCGTGGCCTATCTGGTGCTGGCCAACCGCCTGCTGGGCGACAAGCGCGGCGGCAAGGTCGAGGTCGATGCCGGGGACTACGTGGCCGAGGCACGGCTGGGGCCGAAGAGCGCCGCCATCGGCCTCTCCATCCGCACGCTGGAGAGCATGGCGGATGGCGACGTGACGGTGGTCGGCCTGTTCCGCGGCCCCAACCGCACCCTGGCCCCGCCGGGCGAGGCGCGGCTGCGGGCGGAGGACGTGCTGCTGCTGGAAGGCAGCGCCGATTCGCTGCGCGCCCTGGTGGAGATGGCCGGCCTTTCCCTGACCGAGCCGGATGGCGGCAAGCCGCGCGACGGGCTGAAGGCCCTGGTGGCCGACGAGGTGGACGCGGTGGAGGCCATCCTCCGCCCCGGCTCGCCGCTGATCGGCCGCTCGCCTTCGGCGCTGCGGCTGCGCAGCCAGCACGGCATCAACCTGCTGGCCGTCTCCCGCCAGGGCCGGCGCGTGACGGACCGGATGAACGAGATCGTCCTGCGCAGCGGCGACGTGGTGCTGCTGCAGGCGCAGCGCGACAAGCGGGCCGACGCCTTCCAGGCCCTCTCCCTGCTGCCCCTGGCCGAGCGCAGCGTGGCGCTGGGCCGGCCGCAGCACGCCATCCTGGCGGGCGGCATGTTCCTGGCCGGCATCCTGGCCGTGCTGTTCGAGCTGGCGCCGGCGCACATCGCCTTCACCGCCGTGGTGGCGGCGATGATCCTGTGCCGCGTGCTGAAGCCGGACGAGGCCTATGCGGCGGTGGACTGGCCGGTGATCGTGCTGCTCGGCGCGCTGTTCCCGCTGGGCGAGGCGATGGAGCGCAGCGGCACCATCACCCTGCTGGTGGAGAGCCTGGCCGGACCGGCGGCGGCGCTGCCGGGCTGGGCGGTGGTGGGCGGCATCCTGCTGGTCTGCATGCTGCTCTCCGAGGTGATGGCGAACAACGCCACGGTGCTGCTGATGGCACCCATCGCGCTCGGCCTGGCCGAGGTGGCCGGGGTGTCGCAGGACGGGATGCTGATGGCGGTGTGCATCGGCACCTCCTGCACCTTCCTCAGCCCGATCGGCCACCAGTCCAACACGCTGGTGATGGAGCCGGGCGGCTACCGCTTCCAGGATTACGCGCGCCTGGGCACGCCGCTGGCGCTGCTCTGCCTGCTGGTCGGCACCCCGCTGATCCTGCTGTTCTGGAGCTGAGCGGCGCGGCGCGCCGGAGAACGCGCGCCGCCGGCTTTTCCACCCGCGATATTCCCGCCATCCTGCCGCCCGCAGGGGAGAGAGCAGGGTGGAAGCAGGAACCACGCCGCCGGGCATGGCGGCATTGCTGCGGCGGATCGCCGCCCTGGCGGCGCCCACCAGCCTGATCGCGCTGCTGCAGGCGGCGGCGCAGCTGCTGGAGACCTGGCTGGCCGCCCGCCAGGGCACGGCGGCGTTGGCGGGCTGGGCGGTGGTGCTGCCCTTCGCCCTCCTGCTGCAGCAGATGTCGGCGGGCGCCATGGGGGGCGGGGTGGTCTCCGCCATCGCCCGCGCCCTGGGCGCCGGCCGCCCGGCCGAGGCGGCGGACCTCGTGCTGCACGCGGTGCTGATCGCGCTGGGGGGCGGGCTGCTCTTCGCCCTGCTGCTGGCGGTCTTTCCCCATGCGCTGCTGGCCCTGATCGGCGGCCCGGCCGCGGCGGAGGCGGCGGCGGCCTATGCCGCCTGGCTGTTCGGCGCCGGGGCGGTGCCGGTCTGGCTGGCCAACACCCTCGCCTCCGTGCTGCGCGGCGGCGGCCGGCACGCGCTGGCGGCGCGGGTGCTGGCGCTGGCCTGGTGCGGCTATCCGCCGCTGGGCTGGCTGCTGGCCGAGCCGCTGGGCATGGGGCTGGCCGGCCTCGGCGCAGCCTTCGCGCTGGTGTTCTGGGTGGCGGCGCTGGCCATGGCGGCGGTGGTGGCGCGCGGCGGCGCCGGCTTCCTGCCGAGGCTGCGGGCGCGGCCCTCGGCCATGCTGTTCCACCGCATCCTGTCGGTGGGGCTG
The DNA here is from genome assembly GCF_042651065.1 of Teichococcus aestuarii. Lineage (NCBI taxonomy): Bacteria > Pseudomonadati > Pseudomonadota > Alphaproteobacteria > Acetobacterales > Roseomonadaceae > Roseomonas > Teichococcus aestuarii. The sequence goes on along the minus strand of NZ_JBHSCH010000037.1, from coordinate 999 downwards.
GTGGCCTGCGCGCTGGCCACCATCGCCAATGCCACCACCATCCTGGTGACGGGCCAGCTCGCCGGGTACGGCCCGGTGGCGGTGGCCGCCTATGGCATCTCGGCCCGGCTGGAGTTCCTGACCGTGCCGCTGGCCTTCGGCGTCGGCTCGGCGCTGACGGCGCTGGTGGGGCGCGCCGCGGGGGCGGGCGAGTGGGCGCTGGCCCGCCGCACCGCCTGGGTGGGGGCCGGCATGGCGCTGCTGGTGACAGGCGCGGCGGGGCTCTCGGTGGGGATCTGGCCCGGCGGCTTCGCCCGTGCCTTCACCGCCGACCCCGCCGTGGTGGCGGTGGCTGCCGCGGCGCTCTCCTTCACCGGCCCGGCCTTCGGCGGCTTCGGGCTGGGCATGGCGCTCTACTTCGCCTCCATGGGGGCGGGCCGGATGAAGGGGCCGGTGCTGGCGGCGCTTTCACGCATCGGCGTGGCGGTGGGTGGCGGCGCGCTGCTGGCAGGCCCGCTGGGGCTGGGCATGGAGGGGCATTTCCTCGGCGTGGCGCTGGGCATCACCGCCTATGGCGCCGTTACCGCCGCCTCGGTACGGCGCGGAGTGTGGCGGGCACGGGGCGTTGCCTGAGAGGCCCGCACGACCTGGTCACCATCAGTATATCTGATGCTTTCGATCATTTCTTTCGCGGTTTCGGCGATGGCTCCAAGCGCCTATCTCACTGCCAGACGGCAGGACGACCTGCCCGCCGGATTTCAAGAAGAAGAAAGATCAAAGATCATGCGTAGCACTTCCGCTTTCCGCGCCCTGTTCCTGGCCGCCGGCCTGACGGTGGCCGCCCCCGGCTTGTCGATGGCGGCCGACCTGTTCGACAACGTGAACAACACGCCCGTCACCGGCAGCCCCTTCGCCTACCCGATCGCGACGACGCAGGCCTCCGAGCGCGGCCTGCCGGCCAATGTGGGCCAGAGCGCCTCGCCCAGCGGCAGCCCGCTGGTGGCCTCGGTGAGCACCACC